>NZ_PEAZ01000048.1:0-44888 GCF_002734245.1 Sphingobacterium sp. 1.A.4 | reverse complement strand
TCAGATGAAAAGCAACAACAGGTTTACCCGGTTCACAATGAAAGGACTGGATAAAGTCGCTGTGGAATTCGGTTTGATGGCCATTGCCCATAACCTCAGAAAATGGGCAAAAAAGTGGAAAGACAAAGCTTTTATCGGTAAACCAGGTGGCAAAAACTCCCTATTTGCGATAAATCAAGCCATCAACATGCTGAAAAGTACAAAACATCGACTTGCAGCCTAATATTGCTCATGAAATTATAATGGAGCTCCAGAAAGCTATAAAACAGAAGAAGGTGCCTTTTTAGACACCTTCTTCTTTTTGTTATCGTTGTTTAGTTTAGTTCGTTAATTTCTCTCGCACCAAGTTCAGTACAAAATCCAATTGTTCCTCTTGTGTAAGATCTGTATTATCCAAAACAATAGCATCTTCTGCTTGTCTTAATGGACTTTCTTCTCGGGTACTGTCAATATGATCTCGGTGAGCTAAATTCTCTTTCACCTCTTCCATAGTGATTTCCTCCCCTTTCGCAGCCAGTTCGGCATATCTTCTTTCCGCACGTACCTGTGGACTCGCCGTCATGAAAATCTTTAGATCGGCCGAAGGAAAAACTGTTGTGCCGATATCCCGACCATCCATCACAATATTTCTTTTCTTTCCCAATTGCTGTTGTTGATGAACCATTGCCTTGCGTACCGCTTTAATCGCACTCACTTCACTCACATATTCAGAAACTTCCATCGTACGGATCGCCTCCGAAACGTCTTCTCCATTCAACAGGATCTGTGTCTTTTCTAAATTGGGTACAAAATCGATGTGGATATTATCCAAAGCTTGCTGTATCGCCACATCATCATCCAAAGCGATATCATTGCGTTGTATGAATAAAGTTACCGCGCGGTACATGGCTCCAGAGTCCACAAATACAAAATTCAACTTCTTGGCTACAGCTTTTGCAACCGTACTCTTTCCGCATGAGGAAAAGCCGTCGATGGCTACGGTAAAGTTTTTCTTTGTCATTTTAATTTGTGCCTCCTATCATGACGCCTGGTTTATTGACCAATGGGATTTTGATTAGATTTTCATCCACAATACTTTCTGGAAGGAAAATATATTTTTTATCATAGATGGTTCCATCGATGTAATAGCTTAGCCAATATTCATTGGTAAGCCCAAACACCTGGATATCAATTGCTTCAATCTTTTGAACAGATTCGGCTTCCATATCGCCAATGAAATGTCTTAATGTGGTGGTTTTCACCTGCTTGCCATCCTTCTCGCCGTATCCTTTGGAAGAAACCAGTACGTTTTTGATGCCGACCGGCTTTTCATTGATCAGGTAAACATTCCACACCTTTGCCGTAGGACTTTCATTTTCTAACACCACCGCTATGGAGATATCCTCAACGATATTTAATGGTAAATCCTTTTTCATTAGAACTATTTTTTCTTCGCTCTGCTAGTTTTAGTGGTTTTAGTAGTGGTTTTGGTCGCTTTTGCTTTTTTACCAGTTCCACCTTTACTGTCTTCTTCCGCCCATTTCAACACATCAGCATAGGTAATTTTCTCTACTTCCGTGCCTTTTGGAATCTTCAGATTCTGTTTACCGAAACGAACAAAAGGTCCCCAACGGCCATTCTCTATTCTTGCCTCTGCATTCTCCTCAAATACACGGATCACCTTATCCTTATCTTTCTGACGTTTTTCTTCAATGATCTGAATCGCCTGTTCTTCCTCTACATCCAATGGATCCAATCCTTTCGGTAAAGAATAAAAACTACTATTATGCCTTATATATGGTCCAAAACGACCAATGGCAACCGTCATTTCCTTATCCTCAAATTCACCAACCTTTTTCGGAAGCTTGAATAATTCCAGCGCCTCTTCCAAGGTAATGGTTTCGATCATCTGCCCTTTACGTAAGGAAGCGAACTGTGGTTTTTCTTCATCATCTGCAGTTCCGATCTGCACCAAAGGCCCAAATCTTCCCACACGTACAGAAATCGGTTTTCCTGAAACGGGATCAACACCAAGTTCGCGTTCATGCGTCGCACGATCGGCGTTTTCAATGGTATTCTGCACCTCCGAATGGAACGGACCATAGAAATTGGATAGCATATCGGTCCATTCTTTGAATCCCTGCGCGATCTCATCGAATTCCTTCTCCACTTTTGCGGTAAAGTGGTAATCTACAATACCTTTAAAATGTTGAACTAAAAAGTCATTAACCAGCACACCGATATCTGTAGGGAACATTTTATTCCTTTCAGCACCCGTGATCTCTGTTTTGCTCAAACTGCTGATTTCCCCATCCTGCAGGGTAATGGTTTGATACACGCGCTCTTTACCATCGCGGTCCTCTTTAACGACGTAGCCACGATTTTGGATGGTGGATATGGTTGGGGCATAGGTAGAAGGTCTACCAATACCTAATTCTTCTAACTTTTTAACCAAGGAAGCTTCCGTGAAGCGCGCTGGAGGTCGTGAGAAACGCTCTGTAGCCTGCATGGTCTTTAAGGTTAAAGCTTGCCCCTTAGTTAATGGAGGTAATAAGGAGTTATCTGCATTATCATCTTCTAGGTCCTCTTGGTCATCGTCCGATGATTCAAAATATACTTTCAAGAAACCATCAAATTTCATCACCTCTCCAGTCGCTACAAATGCTTCAGAACGTATTGATACTTCGATGTTTGCAACGGTTTTCTCAAACTCTGCTTCACTCATCTGTGAGGCAATCGCACGCTTCCAGATCAATTCGTAAAGTTTTCTTTCCGAATTATCCCCATCAATGCTATGTTCGCTGAAATAGGTCGGTCTGATCGCTTCGTGAGCCTCTTGTGCTCCCTGTGCTTTTGTTTTATATTGTCGCTGCTTATGGTATTTGGTCCCATATGCCTTAGTAATTTCATCTTGTGCCGCTTGTAAAGCCGTATCGGATAGGTTTACCGAGTCGGTACGCATATAGGTTATACGTCCGGCCTCATACAATCTTTGGGCAACCTGCATGGTCCTGGCTACGGAGAATCCTAATTTACGACTGGCCTCCTGTTGAAGCGTCGATGTTGTAAAAGGTGCCGATGGCGTGCGTTTAGAAGGTTTGGTTTCTAAAGAGGTAACTTGGTAAGCTGCTTGTACGCAATCTTTCAAAAAGGTATTTGCTTCTTCAAAATTGCCAAAACGCTTAGGTAATTCGGCCTTGAATTGTTCTTTACCCTTACCAGTTTTAAAAATGGCAACTACCTTAAAGCTTGCTTCAGCATTGAATCTATTGATTTCACGCTCCCTTTCAACAATAAGTCTTACTGCAACTGATTGAACACGACCTGCTGACAATGAAGGTTTTACTTTACGCCAAAGAACAGGCGAAAGCTCAAAACCTACCAAACGGTCCAATACCCGTCTAGCCTGTTGCGCATTCACTAAGTTAAAGTCTATTTTTCGAGGTGATTCAATTGCTTTTAGAATAGCTGGCTTTGTAATCTCATGAAAAACAATACGTTTGGTGTTGTCATCCTTTAAACCCAAGGTTTCATATAAATGCCAGGAAATGGCTTCTCCCTCGCGGTCCTCATCGGATGCTAACCATACTGTTTCTGCTGCTTTAGCTAATTTCTTGAGTTCCGAAACGATCGCTTTTTTATCAGAAGGTACTTCGTATTTCTGTTTGAAGTTATCATTGGTATCGATGGCATCATCGGTCTTTACCAGATCCCGAATATGGCCATAACTTGATTTTACTAAAAAATCTTTCCCCAAATATCCTTCAATTGTTTTTGCTTTCGCTGGAGACTCAACTATCAATAGATTTTTCGCCATTTACTATAAGATTTCATGCAAAGAAAACGATTTCAAAACGGAATGCAAATTAAAATATGATATCTGCCAAGTAAAAAACAGCAAATACCACAGAAGCAATACCATTAGCAGTCATAAATGCGCGGTCTACCCGACTGAGGTCTGTAGGGCTTACAATGCGATGCTGATAGATCAACATCAGGCCATACAACGCGACACCAATATAATAGAAGATACCCGTAGGCATAAACCAGATCGGCAATAGTACAAAAATGAAAGATAATATATGTAGCACTTCGGATATCCGTAAGGCGTTCTTTGCTCCAAAATTGGCCGGAATGGAGTTCAATCCATTGGCCTTATCAAATTCCTCATCCTGTAGGGCATAAATGATGTCAAAACCACTCACCCAGGTCAGCACTGCTAAACCATAAAAAATGGGAACAATATTAAAATGACCTGTTACGGCCAAATAAGCTCCAACAGGTGCCAAGCCCAAGCCTATTCCCAGCACGATATGGCATAAGGGTGAAATCCTTTTCATGTAAGAATAAAAAAGGATCACGAACAGGGCGACCGGTGATAACATCAAGCACATCGGATTGATGAAATAACAGGCCAACATAAAGATCAAACAATTGATGATGGTGAAAAGTAAGGCCTGTTTGGGCGCAATCCTTCCAGCTGGAATATCCCGAACCGCTGTTCTTGGGTTGAGGGCGTCGATATCCCTGTCAAGGTATCTATTAAAGGCCATAGCGGCATTTCTAGCCGTAACCATACATAACAACACCAAAAGAAATAATTTCCATTCAAACTGATAATTTGTGGTGTGGATGGCCAAGAAGAAACCGATGATGGCAAATGGTAAAGCGAAAATACTATGTGCAAAAAGCACGAGAGACATGTATTTCTTCATAATTACTCAATCGGCGATACAAAATTTTGATTGACATCGTCTATGGCCTGAAGCACTTTATCGCAACCTAATTTGGTTTCGGCAGAGGTCAGGAAATTCGGAGGGATTTCTTCGAACCATTTTTTTAAGGCACGACGGAATTTCGCTACGTTCTGATCCGATTTTACGCCAGACTGTTTATCCGCCTTCGTGAATACCAACATAAATGGAATCCCCTCTTCACCCAACCAGCAACAGAAATCCAAATCGATCTTTTGAGGTTCATGTCTACTATCGATCAAAACAAAAACACATTGCAGGTTTTCACGGTGTCTTAGGTAGGCGCGAATAAACTTTTCCCATTCTGCCCGGCTTTTTTTGGAAACCTGTGCAAAACCATATCCCGGCAAATCCACCAGATACCAGGTGTTATTGATGATGAAATGGTTGATGAGTTGGGTTTTTCCTGGCTTCTGCGATGTTTTTGCCAAGTATTTACGACCCGTAATGGCATTGATCAACGAGGATTTTCCTACATTGGATCTTCCGATAAACGCATATTCTGGTTTATCAGCTAGCGGTAGTTTTGATACCTCTGTATTGCTACTTACAAATTCGGCCTGTTTGATGATCATGGCACAAAGGTACAATAAATAAGAAAAAATTTATTTACATTCATGCCCAAATTACCTCAAGATGCTAGATATACGACACATTGTGAAGCAGTATGCCAATCATACGGCATTAAATGATGTTTCATTTATAGTCCCTAAAGGACAGATATTCGGTTTGTTAGGTCCTAATGGTGCCGGAAAGACCTCACTGATCCGTATCATCAATCAGATTACTGCACCTGATGCCGGTGAAATCTATTTTGATGGCGAACGGCTTTCTCCCAAGCATATCGGAAGAATTGGTTACCTGCCGGAAGAAAGAGGCCTCTATAAAAAAATGGAGATCGGCGAACAGATGATCTATCTAGCCCAATTGAAAGGCCTTTCGAAACAGGATGCCAAACAACGCATTAAATATTGGTTTGAAAAACTGCAGATTGAATCCTGGTGGAATAAGAAAGTGGAAGATCTCAGTAAGGGAATGCAACAGAAGGTGCAGTTTGTTGCTACGGTATTGCACGAGCCAGACCTAATCATATTGGACGAACCCTTCTCTGGATTTGATCCGGTAAATGCGCAGATCATTCAGGACGAGATCCTGGAACTGAATAAAAAAGGGGCTACCATTATCTATTCAACCCATCGGATGGAATCTGTAGAAATGCTCTGCGACCATATCGCCTTGATCAATAAATCCAAATTGATCTTGGAGGGATCGGTAAAACAGATCAAAAATCAATATAAAAACCAGACGTATAAGATTCAATATGTTTTGAAGCCCGAGCATACATCTCTTCTTGAACATTCCAGCCTCTATGAGATCATCCAACATGAAGTTGGCGAGGAATCTAAATTGACGATTCAATTAAATCCTGGTATCAACCTGAATGAAGTATTGCTTCACCTGATACCGATGATGGAAATCCATCAAATTTTTGAAATCGTTCCAACGATGAATGAGATATTCATTGATAAAGTAACATCAAATTATTAAGAAGACAAGAGCCTAGTTATGAATAAGATTATATTAATCATTCAAAGAGAATATTTAAGTAGGGTTAAAAAGAAAACTTTTCTATTGACTACTTTTTTAGTTCCCTTATTTTTTATTGGTATCTACGTAGGTGCATTCTATCTGACGAAAAAAAGCTTTGAAGACAACAATGCCATTGTCTATGTATTGGACAACACCAACCAGGTCGGCAAGGAGTTGGTGAACAATAAAAACATCACCTTCACGCATTCTGCGGATGAATTGGGTGTTCAATTGAAAAAGGTCAAAGATGCAGGAGATAATACCAGTCTATTGATAATCCCTCAGGATTTCTTCGAAACCCAGAAAATCGAATTTCTATCCTCCGGTAAGCCCAATATCAATACGCAATCCGAAATTGAGAAGCAGTTGGAAACGGTCATGCTGAATTACCAATATGCTAAATTGAATATTGACCCGGATAAAATCAAGAACATCGATAGCTCGGTCAAGATTTCCGCTAAGGAGATCACCGATTCGGGCGAAGCCAAAGAAAGTGATACCCGCATAGCTATGGGTATTGCCATGGCCTTGTCCGTATTGATCTACCTTTCCCTCTTTTTATATGGCGCTCAGGTAATGCGTGGTATTATTGAGGAAAAATCCAATAGGATTGTCGAGGTGGTTATATCCTCGGTAAAACCTTTCCAATTGATGATGGGAAAAATCATTGGTATTGGTCTAGTCGGTATTACCCAATTCATCCTATGGATCATTTTAAGCTTTGGATTAATCAGTTTGGCAACTTCCACGCTGATCGACAAGGATGAGTTTATTGCCCAAACGGAACAACAAGCCGCTCAAAATGTCAATCCGGAGAATGAGGATATGTCGATGGTTGCCAGTTTAGGAAGTGCTTTGGATTCCGTGAATTTCCCTGAGCTATTGACCTGTTTCTTCTTGTTCTTTTTAGGCGGTTATATGCTTTATTCAGCCCTGTTTGCTGCAGTAGGTTCTGCGGTCGATAATGAAACAGAGGCCAATCAGTTTACCATGCCTATTACCGCCCCTCTCCTGTTGGCCTATGTGCTCTCTTTTGGGGTGTTGATAAATGATCCGCACGGAAGCATTGCAACTTGGTTAAGTTTTATACCTTTGACCTCTCCTATTGCCATGTTGGTCCGCGTTCCATTTGGGGTACCAGTATGGCAGATCGCTTTATCATTTGCTTTATTGGTAGCTGGATTTATATTCACCACTTGGGTAGCAGCCCGAATCTATCGCGTAGGCATTTTGATGTATGGCAAAAAAGCCAGCTTTAAGGAGCTGATCAAGTGGTTTGGCTATAAGAATTAAACATAATAGAATTAGAAATCAATAAACGAATTAGCGGCAATACCATCCTATGTCAAGTCTGATCAATCTTACTGTATTCAAGAAGTTCCTATCCTCCAATACTTCCGGAGGAATATTATTGTTTGTCTGTGTGATTTTATCCTTGATAATAGCCAATACTGGGCTTGCTTCTGGATTTAACAACATCCTGCAGACTACTTTTGGTTTCGAGAACGACAGTATCCAACTGAAATATTCCATAAAGGCTTGGATTGACGATGGGTTGATGGCTATATTCTTCCTCTTGGTTGGATTGGAGATCAAAAGGGAATTGGTAGAAGGAGAATTGTCCTCGCCTAAAAAAGCCGCACTGCCTATTCTGGCCGCTATTGGTGGAGCTATCGTTCCTGCCATTATCTATTCGGTTTTAAATAAAGGGGAAGCCACTTTCCATGGCTGGGGAATCCCGATGGCTACCGATATTGCATTTGCCTTAGCGATCATGACCTTATTAGGTAACCGCGTTCCCGCAAGTTTAAAGATCTTCCTAGCGGCTTTAGCTATTGTGGATGATTTATTGGCCATCCTGGTTATTGCTATATTCTATTCCACAGAACTTCATTATACGTATTTGATGTACGCTGCAGCCTTATTGGCGCTTTTGGTAGCCTTTAATTTTTTTGGGGTCAAAAGTATTTGGGCATATATCATCCCTGGTATCTTCATCTGGTATTTTATCCATCATTCGGGAATCCATGCGACCATTGCTGGTGTATTGGTTGCCATGACCTTGCCCACCACGCCGGATGCAACGGAATCTCCTTTGGAAAAATTAGAACATGCTCTGGCAAATCCCGTAAACTTCATCATCATACCTTTGTTCGCCTTGGTCAATACCAATATTACCATACACGGCGAAATGGTAAGCGGATTGACAACTCCACTGGGATTGGGAATTATCCTCGGGCTTTTCTTTGGTAAGGCGATTGGTATTTTTCTCACTTCTTGGTTATGCGTAAAATCAAAGATCGCAAACCTGCCGGAACTGGCTTCTTGGAAACATATGATCGGTGTGGGCATGTTGGGTGGTATTGGGTTCACGATGTCCATTTTTATCTCCATGCTATCCTTTAAAGATCCTGTTTTCATTGAAGAGGCTAAATTTGCCGTGCTTATTGGTTCCTTGATTTCTGGATTTCTAGGCTATCTATGGTTATCAGCGCTCAGCAAAAAGAAAGACAGCTAGCCGGCATCCTTCAAAAATTATCTTCTCATCAACTATCGTCAAAGTAGAATTACAGCTACAAATTGTCGGGCATATTGTTATGGAAATGGTGTAAAAATAATAAAGCTTGAGTCAATCGGGCGATCGCTCAAGCTTTAAAAAATAACCTCTTTATGAGGTAATCAACCTAAACCTAAGACAAAGGTAGATAAATTCTATTAATAAATCCAAATGTTTTGTGGGAATTAGCTTCTGTACTCTGGTCTAAAAATTTTAACTATCTGGAAATCAGAAGATTAAATTTCAAAAAAAAAGGTTTTCAAACGGGGAGAATGAAAACCTTTAATAACCAATTATAAACCTAAATTATGATGATACAAAGATAGTGTACAATTTACACTTTTGCAAATATTTTTTTTTTTTTTTTAAATCCGCTTTTAACCTGAACTAAATGGCTAAACAATATTCGGTTTTTGAAGCTGGGCAGCTTAAAATAATATCTTAACTTTGTATCAAAGAATCAATATATGTTTACAGGTATCATAGAAACTTTAGGACGCGTTACGAAAATAGAACATGAACAATCCAACATCCATTATTTTGTGGAATCCCCTATTAGTTCAGCTTTAAAAATCGATCAGAGTGTTTCCCACAATGGGGTTTGTTTAACAGTGGTCGGTATGGAAGGTGATGTTCACCAAGTAACCGCAATCAAAGAAACTTTGGAAAAGAGTTCGCTTGGCCTGTTAAAAGAAGGTGATCAGGTGAACTTAGAGCGCTGTACACAAATTGGTGGTCGTTTAGATGGACATATTGTTCAGGGCCATGTAGACCAAACGGCGATCTGTGTGGCTGTCGAACCCCAGGATGGTAGTACCCTGTTTACTTTTGAATATGATCCGGAGAAACAAAATGTAACCGTGGAAAAAGGTTCGATTACAGTTAATGGAATCAGTTTAACAGTGGTTAATTCTGGAAAGAATTCATTTTCTGTCGCGATTATCCCCTATACCCTGGAGCATACCAACCTACATCAGGTGGAAGTTGGATCAACGGTCAACTTGGAGTTTGATATCATTGGTAAATATGTAAGCAAGTTGCTTGCTCTGAGATCCTAAAGCGCGAAACCCATTACTTCTTTTTTCCGTTTCGTTTTAAAGCGATCCGGTACCAATTGTAGGATTTCATTTTTCAATAAATTGATGGCCTGTTTCTTCACATAATTCTGTGGAGTGACAATACTGATCTCCCGTACCGGTTCCGGAGCGCGGAAGTAGCGTACATTCTGTAATTGATCTTCATCATAATTACTGATACTCAATTCCGGAAGGATAGTCATACCGCCATTCAGATCAACCATTCTTTTTAAGGTTTCCACACTCCCGGTATTGTAATCAAAAGAACCTTCCTTCGATTGGTTGTGCTTGTAATTGCAGATATTCAAGACCTGTCCGCGCATACAGTGCCCTTCGTTCAATAACCATAGTTTTTCATCAGCAATCTCTTCTGCGCTGAGTATTTTCTTCTGGTATAAGGAACTCTTTTCGGAGACATACGCCACAAAGGTCTCGTAAAATAAGGGAATCTCATTGATGGATGAATCATGTATAGGGGTAGATAATAACCCGCAATCCAAGGTGCCTAATTTTAGTTCCTGTACGATCTGTTCCGTGGTATATTCCCAGATCTGAAGCTTAAGTTTATCGTGTTTTTTTAGGAAGTTAGAAATAACAGCGGGCAATAAATAAGGTGCAACAGTAGGGATTACACCGATTCGTAGTTCTCCAGTGAGCTCTCCTTTCTCGGTCTGTAGCAGTTCATTTATTTTTTTGCTCTCCGTGAGCACGGTCCTTGCTTGTTCTAGAATCTTTTCGCCAATCTCTGTAGGTACTACCGGTTGTCTGCTCCTATCAAAAATCTTCACCCCTAAGGATTCTTCCAGCTTTTGGATCTGCATACTCAGGGTTGGTTGGGTTACATAACATTTTTCGGCGGCAGCAACAAAACTTCTATAGGTATCTACGGCTATAATATATTCTAATTGTACAAGTGTCATTCTATAAATTTTGATTATACAAACATACGACGACTATAGCCGAATTGCTACAAAATTCCTGAAAAAAAGAAGCCTTCAGAAAAAAGGCCTGTTTTAGTATGGTAAAACGATGATTTCGGTAAAAAAACATGGTTAAAGCATACTTAAAGCATGTTTTTGTAACCCAACCATAGGAAAAGCATACTTTCACATTACTTTCAGTATGCTTTTACAATGAAGAAAAGGCTATTCCATGTATCATGAAATAGCCTTTTTTAATGATTATTAATGAGAGAGATTCTTTTTAATCTTGCTTGCGATGCTTGATTTCCAACTCCAGGATAATATCTCTTTTCTTACCTTCTAAAAAGGAAAGGTTGCCAGCCACAAAAATACCTTTTTCATCGGTATTGATGTTTCTGATGCCGTAAACCGAACTTTCATCGTCCGGGTTGCTCATGCCTTCATAGCGATATAGATAATCGATGGTATAATCAGCTGCCTCTGCCAGTAAGCCATCAAACTCAATATTGTAATCTACGGTATATCCTTTTGCCTGTAGATGATCTAAGGCTTCCTTTGCATTTGCATAGTCGTTTTTAGTGGTCATATCAAATCCTTTTTTTGTTTTAAAACAGTTAACTTTGGCTATTGTTTCATTAAATATACTAAATCGAAATCTATTCTGAACATATGGCCCATTCCATTCCTCCCGCAAAAAACACCCCCAGCGAAGCATTTGAAAGATTATTGGAAGTTTTATATACCCTACGTTTGGAATGTCCTTGGGATAAAAAACAGACGATGGAATCCCTACGACATCTGACCATCGAGGAAATGTATGAATTGGCGGATGCCATATTGGATAAGGACCATAAAGAGATCAAGAATGAACTGGGGGATATATTGATGCATTTGGTGTTCTACGCGCGGATTGCCGAGGAAGAACTGCAATTTACCATAGTTGATGTGCTGAATGGTATCTGCGATAAATTGATCAGTAGACATCCCCATATCTATGGAGATGTACAAGCGGAAACCGACGAAGTGGTGAAACAGAATTGGGAAAGCATAAAATTGAAAGAGGGAAATAAGTCGGTCCTTTCCGGCGTGCCTAAAAGTCTTCCTGCATTAGTAAAAGCTTATCGGATTCAGGATAAGGTCAGAGGCGTCGGTTTTGATTGGGAAGATAAAAAGCAGGTTTGGGAGAAAGTAGAAGAAGAATTGGCCGAATTTAAGGCGGAATTCAATATAGAGCAGGAAAACATCAATTTAGAACGTGCAGAAGCCGAGTTTGGTGACCTGTTGTTCTCGTTGATCAATTATGCCCGACATCTGGGTATCAACCCGGAGAATGCCTTGGAGAAAACCAACAAAAAATTCATGTTCCGTTTCAATTATCTAGAAGAGAAATCCAAAGCCGATGGTAAGATCTTGTGTCAGATGAGCCTGGAGGAGATGGATGTTTATTGGAACGAAGCTAAACGTTTAAAATAGCAGGTTTTCCATTCTTATTTCCTTATCTTTAGGCTGATACAAAACCTATATATGAAAATTTTGATAAAGATTTTGAAATGGTTGGGGATCCTGCTGGGTTCTTTCCTACTCTTGACCATTGTTTCACTCTATGTTTTCAAGGTCGATTATATCCTAAAAGGCATTTATGTCATTTACATGAAAGGCCATACAACAGCCTATCTGGACGATTACCACTATTTTGATAACCATACCGTCAAGCATGGCACACCTCAACCATGGCCAATCTCAGCATCCTATAATCAAGTGCCGATCACGGATTCATTGAAAAGAATCCATGAACGATCTGGTTCTATAGCGTATATGATCATTCATCAGGATAGCATCTGGTTTGAGGAGTATTATGGTGGATATTCGGATTCCTCCAGTTCCAACTCCTTCTCCATGGCAAAAAGTATGGTCGCGGCCCTACTAGGAAAGGCCATTGAAAACGGTTTGGTAAAAAGTATAGATCAGAAAGTAAAAGATTTTGTACCTGAGGTGCAAGGTCCATTTGCTGATTCCTTGACGTTAAAAGATCTGGTTTCCATGAGTTCAGGGATGAAATGGGAGGAGAAATATTATGATCCTTTCTCGATCACCACCAGGTTATACTTTGATAAGGATATTGTTGGCGCCTTAGATGCGATGCCGATCAACGCCAAACCAGGACAAGGATTTAAATACCAAAGTGGAGACACCCAATTATTGGGTATAGCCCTGCAAAGAGCAAGTAAGAAATCACTTTCAGCGTTGATGACCCAGTATTTTTGGGAACCCATGGGGGCAGAACATGATGCCCTATGGCAGTTGGACAGTAAGGAAAAGGGCATCGAAAAGGCTTACTGTTGTTTTGCAAGTAATGCCAGGGATTTTGCCCGCTTCGGAAGGCTCTATCTTCAGCATGGAAAATGGAATGGACAGCAATTGCTGGATTCTAGCTATGTTTCGCAATCATTAACCAATCGATTTCCGGATTCTCCGGAGTATGGCTATGGCTGGTGGATGGGGAATTATCAACAAAAGCCTTATTTCTATATGGATGGGCATTTGGGGCAATTTGTGATCGTGGTTCCTGAAGATGACCTGATCGTGGTGAGACTCGGACATAGTAACGACGGTAAAAACAAGGCAGATCCAGCTTCTTCCTTCTATAATTTCATTCATCAGGCTTATATCATGTTGGGCGATCGGATAAAAAGTAATACTTCCGAATAGGATTTCTTACCTTTGCAGCATGAAAAATTTAGCTGTTATCTTTGATATGGATGGGGTTATCGCTCATACGAATCCCTATCATGCCAAAGCCTTTGAAGTCTTTTTTGACCGTCACGAAATCACTTATAGCGAAGAGGAATTTGAAAAGCACATGTACGGTAAACATAACAGCCATATTTTTACCTATTTCTTTAAAAGACCTATACAAGGCTCGGAGTTGTTGACTTTAGAAGATGAAAAGGAAGGTTTGTTCCGTGAAATCTATCAGGAAGAGGCCAAGCCTATCCCCTTTCTCCCCGATTTTCTAGCTGATCTAAAAGCTCATGATTTTAAATTGGGAGTTGCTACTTCCGCACCTCGAGCAAATATGGATCTGATACTCGACCGCCTTTCTATCCGTGATTTCTTTAGTTCTACCTTAGGAAGTGAAAATGTGGAACTGCACAAACCCCATCCAGAAGTTTACCTGAAATCCGCTGAAAATCTTCAAATTGATCCTTCGTCATGTTTCGTTTTTGAAGATTCTTTCTCTGGAGTGACCGCAGGATTAAATGCCGGAATGCATGTGGTGGGCGTATTGAGCTCCCATCAACAAGCAGATCTCCCCATCTGTAAAGCGTATATACAGGATTATAAAGGTTTGAATGCCGATTTTCTATTGAAATTGATGGATTAGGAACATTTTTTCGTTTTTATTAAATTTCAATTTCCACCTAACATATTGACTCTTAATTTGTTTAAATTTATAGAAGCCTAATAGACCTGTAATTTTGACATGAAATTTTTAATATTTATGTCATAATTGCAGTTTATATCCTTTTAAATGGGCTGGGCATTGGTTTTGATGCATACGTTAGAAAAGAAAATAACTAATCTATGAATTTTAATAATTTTACGATAAAGGCTCAAGAAGCCATACAAAAAGCCTCAGAGATTGCTGTGGGGAACCAGCAGCAAGCGATAGAACCCATTCATATTTTAAAAGCATTGTTGACCGTTGATGAAAATATCATCGGGCATCTCTTGAAAAAACTGAATGTCAATCTGAACTATGTGAATTCAGAGGCCGACAAGCAGATTGCCGCACTTCCAAAGGTTAGCGGTAGTAATGTTTATCTGAGTAATAGTGCCAATGCGGTATTACAGAAGGCCCAAAGCTATTTGAAAGAGTTTAATGATGAGTTTGTTTCTATTGAACATATTCTATTGGCTTTATTAACAGCCAATGATAAGGCTTCTGCCCTATTAAAAGATCAGGGCGTAAATGAGAAGGATCTTAAATTGGCCATCAAGGAATTGCGAGGAAACAACAGGGTAACGGATCAGAATGCGGAAGCTACTTACAATGCTTTAGGAAAATATGCTCGGAATCTGAATGAATATGCAGAATCAGGAAAATTAGATCCTGTCATCGGGCGTGATGAAGAAATTCGCCGGGTAATGCAGATCCTTTCCCGCAGGACCAAAAACAATCCGATTTTAGTGGGTGAACCCGGTGTTGGTAAAACTGCCATCGCGGAAGGAATTGCCCATCGGATCATCAAAGGTGATGCACCGGAGAATTTAAAATCCAAAACGGTGTTCTCCTTGGATATGGGTGCTTTGATTGCAGGAGCCAAATATAAAGGTGAATTTGAAGAACGCTTGAAAGCGGTAGTGAAAGAGGTATCAGATAGTGATGGCGAGATCATTCTTTTCATTGATGAGATCCATACCTTGGTTGGTGCAGGTGGTGGCGAAGGCGCTATGGATGCAGCTAATATTTTAAAACCAGCCTTGGCAAGAGGAGAATTGCGTGCCATTGGTGCGACTACCTTGAATGAGTATCAGAAATATTTTGAGAAAGATAAAGCCTTAGAGCGTCGTTTTCAGAAAGTTATGGTGGAAGAGCCTGATACCCAGGATGCGATATCTATCCTTCGCGGATTGAAAGAGCGCTATGAAACCCATCATAAGGTAAGAATATTGGATGAGGCGATCATCGCGGCTGTTGAACTATCACAACGCTATATTACCGATCGTTTCTTGCCCGATAAGGCCATCGACTTGGTGGATGAAGCTGCTTCAAAGTTGAGGTTGGAAATGGACTCCGTTCCAGAATCCGTGGATGAATTGGATCGTCGGATCATGCAGTTGGAAATTGAAAGAGAGGCTATCAAAAGAGAAAATGACGAGAAGAAGGTAAAAGAACTATCTGAAACCATTGCCAATCTTTCCAACGAGCGTGATTCCTTGAAGGCTGCTTGGCAATCGGAGAAGACCCTGGTTGATCAAGTTAACCAAGAAGCGCAAAATATTGAAGATTACAAATTAGAAGCGGAACAAGCTGAGCGTGCAGGTGATTACGGTAAAGTAGCGGAATTACGTTATGGAAAGATCAAGGAAGCGCAGGATGCCGTAGAACGTTTGAAAAAAGAACTGGCAGAAAAACAGGATAGCAGCCGCATGTTGAAAGAGGAAGTAACCTCGGAAGATATTGCAGACGTGGTTTCTAAATGGACCGGTATCCCTGTCAATAAAATGATTCAATCGGAACGCGAAAAACTATTGAATCTGGAGGAAGAATTGCACAAACGTGTGGCCGGACAAGATGAAGCCATTGAGGCGATATCAGATGCGATTCGGAGATCCAGAGCAGGATTGAGTGATGCTAAAAGGCCGATTGGTTCGTTCATTTTCTTGGGAACCACCGGTGTGGGTAAAACAGAATTGGCTAAAGCCTTGGCCGAATTCTTATTTGATGATGAGCAGGCTTTGGTTCGGATCGACATGTCGGAATACCAGGAACGTCATGCCGTTTCCAGATTGATCGGAGCGCCTCCAGGATATGTTGGTTATGATGAAGGTGGACAATTGACAGAAGCTGTTCGTCGTAGACCGTATTCGGTGGTGTTATTGGATGAGATCGAAAAAGCACATCCAGATGTGTTCAACATTTTATTGCAGGTGTTGGATGATGGCCACTTAACGGATAATAAAGGGCGTGTGGTCAATTTCAAGAACACCATTATTATCATGACCTCGAATACAGGATCCCATATCATCCAGGAGAATTTTTCTAAATTGATGGATGGAAACCGTGAGGAAATCATCGCGAAAACCAAGGATGAGGTGTTTGAATTATTGCAGAAATCCATCCGTCCGGAATTCTTGAACAGGATTGATGAAATTATCATGTTTACTCCGCTTTCAAGGGATGAAATTGGAGATATCGTTCGGATGCAGTTTGGAAAGGTCCAAAGGCAATTGGCTGAACAGAATATTTTCTTAACAGCCACTGATGAAGCGTTGGATTGGTTGGCACAGCTGGGTTATGACCCAGTATATGGTGCAAGACCATTAAAACGGGTAATTCAAAAACGTATTCTGAACGAATTGTCGAAAGAAATCCTTTCTGGAAAAATCACTTCGGATTCGGTTATTGAATTGGATAGTTTTGACCATCAATTTGTATTCATCAATAAGGATAAGAACAAAGAAGGATAAAATAGTTTTTACGATTATTCATTGATCTTTAGGTCAGCTAAATTATATTAAACAGGGGAACAGTGGTGTTCCCTGTTTTTTTTATTTTTGAAAGGATTAGGATTGAACCCATGCTTAAGATTTTAGAAAAACATATTAATGCTATCGTTCCTATGCCTGCGGCGGACTTTCAGGAACTAACAACTTATGTAGAAGTTGTTTCCTTAAATAAAAAAGAATACCTGCAGGAACTGGATCACTATTCGAATGACCAATATTTTGTGTTACAGGGATGTTTAAGGATGTTTACCCTGAATGAAAAAGGGGTAGAAATGACTACCGACTTTGCCTTGGAGAACTGGTGGATCTCAGATCATAAATCGTTGTTGCAGGAAACCAAATCCTTATGTGCCATACAGGCAGTTGAAAAAAGTGTGGTCTTACGGATGAGTAAACAGAATGAAGTGAAAATATGCGAACGATTTCCTGTCATGTATGGTTATTTTTCGGCAGTTTATCGAAAAGCATATGCCGCTGCTCAATACCGAAACATCTTATTTAAACTTTATTCTAAAGAGGAAATCTACCTACAGTTCAGTAGGAATTTTCCTGATTTTATGCAACGTGTCCCTCAGTATTTAATAGCTTCCTATTTGGGCTTAACGCCGGAATATGTTAGTGAAATACGCAAGAAAAGTATTTCTTAAACTGGTTTAAGATTTCTTTGGCGCTAATGGATTTACTTTGTGGTATTAAATAATTGAAAAAATTAATTAGACATGAAAGCAAGAATGAACATTTCGGCGATTGAGCCAAAGGGATATCAAGCGGTATTGGGATTAGAAAATTTCGTACAGCATTCTGGTTTAGAGAAATCGCATATTGAATTGATTAAGATCAGAGCTTCCCAGATAAATGGTTGTGCGTTTTGTATTAATATGCACACAAAAGATGCGTTGAAACAGGGGGAAACGACTCAACGAATTTTTTTATTGGATGCTTGGAGGGAAACCAATCTTTATGATGAGAAGGAACGTGTGATTCTGGCGATGACGGAAGAAATTACGATGATTTCTAAGGCAGGATTAAAGGAAGAGACCTATGCGGAGGCGGAAAAGGTTTTTGATGAGGGGTATATCGCGAAGATAATATTGGCTATTGCTACGATTAATGTTTGGAATAGAATAGCGATCAGTTCTTTGACACAGCCTTTGTAGAGGGGTGCGGTGTAAAGATTGCTTCGTTCCTCGCAATGACGCGGGGTGGTGATAAAGATTGCTTCGTCGTACCTCCTCGCAATGACGTGGGACTCCTCGCAATGACGCGGGGTGGAAAAAATAAAAAGAGGAACAAATGTTCCTCTTTTTCAATATCCACATAGGTCTAACGTCTAAAATCTATCATCTAACGTCTAAAAAACCTACCCAAACACATACCTTATCTCATCCCTTAAATTATACCGGGATGCCATGACTTCACCATAGGCGCCGGCGGTACGGATAGCGATCAGGTCTCCCCTTTCTGAAATAGGAAGGGTAACTTCCTTTCCAAAGCAGTCGGAGCTTTCACAGATAGGACCTACCACATCATAATTAAGTAATTCTTCCTGGTTTGAGCTGCCTAATTTTTCGATCTTATGGTAGGCTTGGTATAAAGCTGGACGCATTAATTCCGTCATTCCTGCATCTAAGATCAAAAAGTTCTTTTTGATTCCGCTTTTGGTGTACAGCACCTGGCTTACCAAGGTTCCGGATTGGGCCACAAGCGCTCTACCTAATTCAAAATGTACTTCCTGATTGGGATTTCGCTCCAAGAACTTATCAAAAACATCAAAATAGGCTTCAAAGTCAGGCATCGGGTTTTCATCAGGCTGTTGGTAATCAACGCCTAATCCCCCTCCTACGTTCAATACTTTAATGGTCGTTCCACGCTCTTCGAACCAATTCTTCCATTCATTCACCTTTACACAAAGGCTTTTGAATACATTCATATCGGTGATCTGCGAACCAACATGAAAATGCAGACCCAACAGGTTCACATGCTCACATGATCGTAGTACCGAAGCCGCTTTCTCCAATTCGGAATTGGGAACACCGAATTTATTCTCATCCAGACCGGTGGTGATGTAATGGTGTGTATGCGCATCCACATTCGGATTGATCCGAAGGGAAATATTCGCTTTTACACCCAATTTACCAGCTAATTCATCAATGATCAACAGCTCTTGGATAGATTCCACGTTGAACGCAAATATTTGTTGTTCCAAAGCCAGGATGATCTCCTTATCGGATTTGCCTACGCCAGCAAAAGTGATCTGCGAAGCTGGGAAACCCATATCGATGGATTTTTGTACCTCATTGCCACTCACACAGTCGGCCCCATATCCCTTTGATTGGATAAGTTCCAAAATACGGTCGTTGAAGTTCGCTTTAAGGGCGTAGTGTAAATGAAATCCCCGCTTGTCAGCAGCTTTTTTAGCGGCATCCAAGGTATTTGCCAAAAGCTCCATATCATAATGGTAGAATGGCGTTTCTAAGGATTTCAAATGATTGATATCTAATTGATGTATGTTCATTATAGGTTTAGAAAAGTCTGTTATGTAAAGATCTTAGTGCTTCCACTTTATGTTCAGAATCCAACAGGATGGAAACGTTATAATCGGAACCGCCATAAGACACCATGCGTAATGGAAGATGTTTTACAGCATCTAATACGCGCGCGGCATAGCCATGGGTGTTGGCACCAAAATCACCAACCACACAGATGATAGTCTGATTTCTGTCAACACTTACCCTACCGAAGTCTTCCACTTCGCGGATGATGTCGCCCAGGTTCTTGGTATCGTCGATGGATAAGGACACAGCCACTTCGGAAGTGGTAATCATGTCTATCGGTGTTTTATAACGCTCAAAAATCTCAAAGATCTTGCGTAGGAAACCATAGGCCAAAAGCATTCTGGAGGAATGGATATGGATAGCCGTAATTTCATCCTTAGCAGCTACCGCACGGATAAATCCTTTCTGTCCACCATCTTTCGAAATCAGGGTTCCATAGGCATTAGGATCCATGGTGTTCAATAACCGTACTGGCACATTATATTTTTGTGCTGGGAATACGCTTTGAGGATGCAGGATCTTAGCTCCAAAGTAGGCTAATTCTGCCGCTTCATCAAAGCTAAGGTTAGCGATTGGAGTCGTGTTCTTCACGATACGAGGGTCATTGTTATGCATCCCATCAATATCCGTCCAGATCTGTACCTCATCAGCTTGAATTGCTGCACCGATCAAGGAAGCGGTATAATCTGATCCACCGCGACGCAGGTTATCTATCTCACCGAAGGAATTGCGACAGATAAAACCTTGCGTGATGAACAGGGTGTTTTCTGGTGTTTCTTCTAAAATAGCCTCCAACTTCTCTTTGATAAAAGGCACGATAGGTTCATTATCCTCATCGATTTTCATGAAATCCAATGCTGGCAATAGCACAGACTTCACTCCTTTTTCCTGTAAATACAGGTGCCATAGATTAGTGGACATCAATTCCCCTTGCGCAAGGATGATCTTATCCTCCACATGCGTAAACAGGTCGTTTGATAAGGAGGAGATCAAGTTAAAGTGATAATCGATCAATTCTTTTCCATTCTTATATCCGTTCTCTGTGCTGAAGAGTTCCTTGATTAAGTTTTCGTACTTATCCTTATGTTCACTAATTAATTGTTTGGCCTCGTCCTTCTTACCATTTAAAAGGGCTTTAGCAATTTCTACCAAGGCATTGGTCGTTCCAGCAACAGCTGAAAGAACAACAATTTGACGTTCTGCGGGATTTACTATGTCTAGTAATCCTTTGATACGTTCAGCACTTCCTACGGATGTTCCTCCGAATTTTAGAATTTTCATATCTACTTTTTATACAATTTTTTTTGCGGGTGTGAATATAGGTTTTTTCACAAAAAAAGCGGCACAAATTCCTAAATGGTTTTGTGCCGCATACATTTCTATGCGGAAGAACTACTTCTTCAGGTTCTCTATCAACAGCTGAGCAAGTTCTTCACCGATTCTTTCCTGCGCCTCATTGGTCGCAGCACCAATATGTGGTGTCAAGGAAATCCTCGGATGTGTTAATATTTCTGTTCTAGGGCTAGGCTCGTTGTCAAAAACATCAAGTGCTGCAAAGGAAACTTTGCCGGAATTCAATGCTTCAACCAAAGCCAGTTCATCAATTACACCACCCCTAGAGGCGTTTACCAATCCTACTCCATCCTTTAATAAGGCGAATTCTTCTTTTCCAATGACAGGTTTATCGGTAAATGGAACATGTAGGGAGATGAAGTCAGCTTGACGGAAAATAGTTTCCAGATCAGCCTGTTCAACTGGAACTTCCACTTGGATTCCGCCGGAAAGTGTTAATGTTAAGGATTTAGGTCCTTCAAAAAGATCAGAATATAACACATTCATCCCTAATCCCAAGGCAATTTTGGCTGTTTCGCGGCCAATACGACCAAAACCAACCACGCCTAATGTTTTTCCCTGTAATTCTACGCCAGCTGCATAAGCTTTTTTTAATGCACCAAAATTGGTCCCGCCCTCTAGAGGCATCTTGCGATTGGCATCGAATAAAAAACGAACGCCATTCAATAAATGGGCAAATACCAATTCCGCAACGGAATGCGAAGATGCAGCAGGTGTGTTGACTACGGCAATTCCCTTTGATACGGCATAATCCACATCAATGTTGTCCATGCCTACGCCACCACGACCGATAACTTTAAGATTTGGACAAGCATCGATCAATGCCTGTCTTATTTTTGTTGCACTACGAACGGTTACTGCATCGTAATCGTTCAAACGAAGAGCAAGCTCCTCTTGAGGAATATGGATGGTATCTACGATAAATCCTGCATCCTCTAATATTTTTTTACCGATGGGATCAATTCCATCGTTTGCTAAAATTCTCATTAATTATTATTTGTGATTTTCTTCAAATTCTCTCATGGTATCGACTAAAGCATTGATGGATGAAATGGTCAATGCATTGTAAACCGATGCACGGAATCCACCAACGGAACGATGACCTTTGATACCTACTAAATTACGTTCTTTTGCTAACGCTAAGAATTCAGCTTCCAATTCAGGACTGTCCATAACAAACGTAATATTCATTCTCGAACGGTCTTCTACAGCGGCTGTTCCCTTGAAGAATGGATTTCTGTCAATCTCCTCGTACAAAGTACGTGCTTTAATGATGTTCTCCTGCTCAATGACATCCACCCCTCCTTTCGCTTTTAACCAACGAAGGTTTAACATGGAAACATAAATGGAGAATACTGGCGGCGTATTGTACATGGATCCTGCTTTTGCGTGGGATTCATAATCAAAAATAGTTGGGAAGGTACGGCCTGATTTTCCGAACAATTCATTTTTGATGATCACAAGCGTTACACCTGCCGGTCCCATGTTTTTCTGAGCGCCAGCGTAGATCAGATCGAACTCGGAAACATCAATTTTTCGGCTTAGGATATCCGAAGACATGTCTACTACCGTTGGAACTGCAGTTGCTGGTTTTTCAAAAACTTCGGTTCCATAAATGGTATTATTGGAAGTATAATGGAAGTATGCTGCATCTGCTGGGATTTGGAAATCCTTGGGGATGTAGGAATAATTCTGGTCACTCGAAGAAGCCACGATCTCGACATGTCCTACTTTTTTTGCTTCTTTAGCGGCCTTAGTTGCCCAAACACCGGTATCTAAATAAGCTGCCCTCCCATTTTCTGGAAGAAGATTCATAGGAACCATGGCAAATTGTTGCGTAGCACCACCTTGTAAGAAAAGAATGGAATAATCTTCAGGGACATTCAATAGCTCCCTAACGAGACGCTCAGTCTCTACGACTACCTCTTCAAATTCTTTGGAACGATGCGAAACCTCTAAGATAGAAAGACCTGTACCATTAAAATCAAGCACTGCTTTTGCAGCTTCTTCAAAGACTTCCTTTGGTAGAATACAAGGACCTGCACCGAAATTATGTTTCATTTTTTACTGTTAAATTGTTAAAAATAAGGATGATAAATCGTCTGGTGAAACGGATTTTATCGTAAGAAAGAACAAAGGTAAAACATTTTTAAAATTTTTTAAAGCAAATTCCTTATTTGTTTTAAAAATCACAAAATATATTATTGTTTGATATTAATTTGTCATACAAAAGGCATTTAGGCTTCCATAAATTCTTTTGTCAAAAAAATTAACAATTGCCTTTGAATGTTGATATTTTTAATGCCTTAAATACTGTTTAATGCCACAAAAATTGTGTACCTTCGCCTGTTAGGTGTAATCAATTGGATGATCCACCTGAATGTTTGATTGAAACCAAAAAAGAATGGCTGAAGAAACAGAAAACGAAAACAACTTAGTGCCTGCCGAAAACAGGATTATCCCCATCAATATTGAAGACCAAATGAAATCGGCCTACATCGATTATTCGATGTCGGTAATCGTTTCTCGTGCCCTACCGGATGCACGTGATGGTTTCAAACCCGTTCACCGCCGTGTATTGTACGGTATGTTGGATTTGGGGGTAACTAGTGGAAAACCTTTTAAGAAATCTGCCCGTATTGTCGGGGATGTATTAGGTAAGTATCACCCACATGGTGATTCATCAGTTTACGATACGATGGTTCGTATGGCTCAAGATTGGTCCTTACGCTATCCATTGGTCGATGGACAGGGAAACTACGGTTCCCTAGATGGTGACCCACCAGCGGCAATGCGTTATACCGAGGCTAGACTTCGGAAGATCGCTGAAGAAATGCTTGCCGATATCCAAAAGGACACGGTAGACTTTCAATTGAACTTTGATGATTCCCTTCAGGAACCAACCGTTCTTCCGACCAGGATCCCGAACCTATTAGTAAATGGTGCTTCTGGTATTGCGGTAGGTATGGCCACCAATATGGCACCTCATAACTTAACAGAGGTGATCGATGGGACTATTGCTTATATTGATAATAGGGACATTGAGATTTCGGAACTGATGACCTATGTAAAAGGTCCTGACTTCCCTACTGGTGGTTTAATCTACGGATTTTCTGGGGTTAAAGATGCATTCGAAACTGGTCGTGGCCGTATTGTGATGCGCGCTAAGGCGGAGATCGAAACGACCAAAACCGGTAAGGAAATTATTGTGGTAACAGAGATCCCTTACCAAGTGAACAAAGCAGAGATGATTAAACGTACTGCTGACTTGGTCCATGAAAAGAAAATCGAGGGAATTTCTGAGATCAGGGATGAATCGGCGAAAGATATCCGTGTGGTTTATGAAATCAAGCGTGACGCCAATGCCAATGTGGTATTGAACAACTTGTATAAATATACCGCTTTACAGACTTCTTTCTCGGTAAACAATATCGCCTTGGTAAAAGGTCGTCCGATGTTGATGAACTTAAAGGATATGATCCATGAGTTCGTTGAACACCGCCACGATGTGGTTATTCGCAGAACGAGGTTTGAATTAGCCGAAGCTGAAAAACGTGCGCATATATTAGAAGGATACTTGATTGCATTAGATCACCTGGATGAAGTCATCCAATTGATTCGTAATTCCGATACGCCTGAAGATGCGCGTGTTGGATTGATGGAGCGATTTGGATTGTCTGACATACAGGCAAGAGCTATCTTGGACATGACCCTAAGAAGGTTGACAGGACTAGAGCGCGATAAGATCAAAGAAGAATATGCGGAATTGATGAAGACCATCGAATACTTAAAAGAAGTTTTAGCGGATGAGTCTTTACGCTTTAAGATCATCAAGGAAGAACTTGTTGAGGTTAGGGAGAAGTATGGTGATGAGAGAAGATCTCATATCGTACATTCTGCAGAAGATATGCGTATGGAAGATTTCATCGATGATGAAGAAGTGGTGATCACGATCTCCCATAACAGTTACGTAAAACGTACGCCATTAACAGAATACCGTCGTCAAGGACGTGGAGGTAAAGGTGCTATCGGGTCAACAACCCGCGATGAGGACTTTACCGAGCATATTATTACGGCATCTGCACATAACTACTTATTGTTATTTACAGAAGCTGGACGTTGTTTCTGGCTACGTGCCTTTGAGATTCCGGAAGGAAGCAGAACATCTAAAGGAAGAGCACTACAGAACATCATCAATATTCCAAAAGATGAAAAGATCAAGGCTTATATCAAAGTCACCAATCTGAAGGATCAAGAGTACCTGGAAAACAACTACATCATCATGTGTACGAAAAAAGGTACGATCAAGAAAACATCATTGGAAGCATACTCAAGGCCAAGGGCAAATGGTATCAACGCGATCAACATCAATGATGGAGATCAATTGATTGAAGCAACCTTGACTTCGGGTACAAGTGAAATTGTGATGGCGCTTCGTTCTGGTCGTGCGATCCGTTTTAACGAGTCGACTGTTCGCCCAATGGGAAGAACGGCAACTGGTGTTCGCGGAATCACCTTAGCACATGAAAAAGATGAGGTAGTTGGCATGATTAGTGTTAATGATCAAGAGACAACTGTATTGGTAGTTTCTGAAAAAGGTTTCGGAAAACGTACGGATATTGAAGATTACCGAATCACAAACCGTGGTGGTAAAGGTGTAAAAACCATTAACGTAACGGATAAGACCGGTGAACTTGTTGCGATCAAAGGTGTAACCGATGAGAATGACTTGATGATTATTAATAAATCAGGAATTGTTATTCGAATTGGTGTGGAAAGTTTACGAGTGATGGGACGTGCAACGCAAGGTGTAAAACTAATTACATTGAAAGATACGGATGCAATTGCTTCCATTACTAAAGTAGAAAGACAAGAAGAGGAAGAATTTGATGGCGAAGAAACAGAAAATCAATCTGAAAATAGCTCAAGTAATCCTGAGAATGAAGAACAAGAATAATCTATTTATCGGAGCATTAGCTCTCCTATTTGTATTATTTTCACAAGCCTCTTATGGGCAATCTGCCTATAAGGAGGCTAGTAATGCGTTTGCTTTATATACGCAGACTGGAGATATCAAGAATTTAGATAATGCCATGAAACAATTGGGCAATATCTATAAAACAAAAAAAGACTCCACGAAGACTAGGGTAAATGTGTTGCGCGCAATGGTGTTAAGTTCGCTTGCTTATGCGGATTCTAATCGTACCGTAAAGACGAACATCAATCAGGATCCTATTGATCTTACTTTCCAAACTCTTGGAAAATTAACTGATAAGGATAAGGAAGGATATCCTGGTGAGATGGATTACGTGAAGCAGAATTTGGCAGCAGCATTGATTACCCGCGCGAATAAGGCTCTGAAAGACAGTAAATTTGATGCGGCATATCAAGATTTCAGTAAAGTGGATGAAATGCACGTCAAATCGGAAGATGTCACCTATAACCTGGCATTATTAGCCAATAAGGCTGGTAAATTGCAAGAGTCGGTTAAGTTTTATAAAGCTATTCTTGAGTCGGAAAAAGTTACTCCACAGCAATACATTGAACTTTCTGATATTTATGATAAATTAGGGGAAAAGCAATTGGCTTTGAGTACGCTTGAAACTGGTAGAACCAAATTTCAGGAAGAAAAATCCTTATTGTTCCTTTTGATTGATAAATATGCGAAGAACAAAGCTTACGATGCGATTGTTCCTTTAATTGGAGAAGCATTAAAATACGAACCGGAGAATGTAGATCTTAATTATTTAGCGGGTTATGCAAATGAAAATGCAAACCAGGTAGCTATAGCAAAGACTTATTATGAAAAGGTTTTGCAATTGGATGCAAATAATTATGAATCTAATTTAGCCTTGGGATTAATCTATTTAAAAGATTTCTTGTCTGATACCTCGAATCAAGAAGCGCAATATAATGCACAGAACTATCTTTTAAAAGCGAATGAGATTAAGCCTTATGAGATCAATGCGTTGAAATCATTGGCGATGTATTATGAAAAGGCGGAAGATGCAACACAATTGGATCGTGTAAACATGTTATTGAACCAACTTACAAATTAATAAACAAAACAAATACGATATGAATCTGAAGAAATCCATATTATTGGCAGGCGTACTTTTGGCGACAGGAACTACTGCTGTATTTGCACAAGCTAGTAACGTAAAAAAAGCTAAAGCTGCAATTATTAAATTTGAAGAACTAAAAGCTGCTGGAACGGCTGCTTTAGGGAAAACAAATCTAACTACTGCTCAAGAAGCTATTGATGCAGCTGTTGTGCATGAAAAAACAAGTAATGATCCAGAAGCTTGGACTTACTATGCCTTAGTTTATTCTAATATTGCATTTATCGATAAGAATGCAGATGCTGCTACCAAAGCTTCCGAAGCTGTTAAAAAAGCAACTGAATTAGATAAGGAGAAAAAGCATACAGATAATATTACTGTTGCAAGCCAAACATTAGGTCAGTTTAAATTCAATCAAGGTGTTGCTGCATGGGATAAACAAGATTATAAAAATGCATACAATGAATTCAACGATGCATTGACTTATCTTCCTGGTGATACGACATTGACATTCTACGCTGGTTTGTCGGCTGTACAGACAAAAGATTATGACAATGCGATTCCTAAATACAAGGCATTGATCCCTAACAAGGAATTCTCAAGCCATAAGACAGTATTATTGGATCTTCCAAAACTTTATATGTCTAAAGGTGATACAACATCGGCATTAGCTGCTGCTGCTGAAGCGGTTGCTGCTTATCCAAACGATAATGATGCTGTTGTACAGAATATTGAGTTTAATTTGATCACAGGTAATGAGGCGAAGATTTTGAGCGATATCGAAGCGCAAATCACGAAAGATCCTCAAAATAAAAGCTTGCACTACTATTCTGGTTTAGCATATGGTACAGCTGGAAATACGGAGAAAGCTTTAGCGGCTTACAAAAAAGCGTTAGAGATTGATCCTAATTATCCTGAGGCAAACATCAATGCGGCTGTTGTGATCATGAATTCTGGTCGCGATGAATTATTGGCGATCAATGATGATAAAAATTTACCTGCTGCTGAATACAACAAAAAGCTTGCTGCGATCAAAGCGAAAATCGCTACAGCTCTTCCTTATTTGAATAAAACAATCGAGTTAGATCCAAATAATAAAGATGCTTTACGTAGTTTGAAAAGTTACTACGACTTTATCGAGGATACAGCGAAATCTACTGAAATCCAAGCGAAGTTAGATGCTTTGAATTAATCAAAGTATGGAAATACAAAAAGCCATCCATTTCTGGATGGCTTTTTTGTTTTGTATTAATTTATCCCAATGCGACATCCAATACCATCATCACCACAAATCCCAAGACAAATCCTAAGATAGGAATATCGGAATGTTCTTCTTGTTGGGTTTCTGGGATTACCTCTTCGATAACCACAAATATCATGGCTCCTGCGGCAAATGCTAATGCATAAGGCAAAATAGGAAGGAAGAATCCAACTGCAAAAGCGCCAAGAACAGCAAAAATAGGTTCCACCACGGCCGATAACTGTCCGTATTGGAAACTCTTCCATCTGGAAAGCCCCATTCTCCTTAATGGCATGGATACGGCAATTCCTTCCGGAAAATTCTGAAGTCCAATTCCCATCGCCAATAAAACTGCCCCAGCAATACTTGCTTCTGGAGATCCTGCTGCCGCTCCGCCAAACAATACCCCTACTGCCAATCCTTCTGGAATATTATGCAGGGCAATGGCTATGGTCAATAAAGTGGTTCGATGTAAGGATGATTTTGGACCTTCTGATTTTAAAAAGTTCAAATGCAGGTGTGGCATGAGCTTGTCCAAGCCAAATATGAAAAGTGCACCCAATATAAAGCCAATGGCGGCTGGCATTACTTTTTCAAATCCACTGCCGTCGCTCATTTCTATTGCTGGTGACAATAAGGACCAAAAACTAGCAGCGATCATAACGCCTCCTGTAAAGCCCAACATGCCATTCAATAGTCGTTTGTTTACTCCTCTGAAAAGAAAAACGGATGCTGCTCCTAATGCGGTCACTCCCCAAGTGAATAAACCTGCTAATAAAGCTGCTGTAACGGGATTTAAGGTTCCCAAATAGGCAATTAATTCGTCGATCATTTAAATAACTAATTAAATCGCTTTGAAATTAACTATTCTTTGGAACAATCCTATCTATTCTATTGATTATTAAATGAAATTCAAAAAAAAAAGCTCCCGAAGGAGCTTCTAGAGCTGAGTGTATGCTATTTAAGGTGTGATCTTAGCATCCAAGCTGTTTTTTCATGTTTTTCTAGAATGCCAACCAAAAAATCTTCTGTTCCGGCATCCTTGTTTTTTTCCACTTTATCGATATCCTCTCTCAAGGAAATGATCAGGCTTTCAAAATCGTTGAGGATTTCTTTGATGAATCCCTTGGAATCATTTTTACCATAAGCCATTTCTGTTAATTGGGTTATTTCTAACCAAGCTTTCATGGTTCCAACAGCATAATGGCCAATGGATCGAACTCGTTCCGCTACTTCATCAATGATTTCCGCCAATTCATCATATATCGTTTCAAAAAATAAATGTTGAGCATGGAAGTCAGGTCCTTCTACGTTCCAATGAGCGTTTTGAACCTTTGTATACAGCACATTTTCATCTGCCAATAATTTATTCAATATTTCAGCTACTGCTGAGGTGTTTTTTTCTGTAATTCCGATATTAGTTTTCATGGTATTATATAATTTATTTGTTGTTTATACTTTTTAAGAATTTATTCTAGTATTTACTTGCTTCCTCAAGTTTCTGCAGTGCCTCCTCCCCTAATCTCAGTTGAATAGCGGCTTCAAAGGCTTCAAGATGTTCCGTTTTGGTCGCACTAGCAATAGGTGCTGTGATGGTAGGTTGGGCTAATAACCAAGCTAAGGCTACTGCGGAAGGGCTTGTTCTGTATGCATTGGAAACTTCATTTAATGCCGCTACAATTCTTCTTCCCCTTTCATTCCAATAACGTTTCTGAATGCCTTCTCCCCTAGCTGATTTTATAAAATCAGATTCGGTTTGATATTTCCCACTTAGAAAACCACTTGCTAAAGAATAATAAGGAATAACGGCTAATTCATTTTCCTCAACTAATTTCAAATAGGTCTTTTCATAGTTCTCCCTATCGTATAGATTATATTCTGGCTGTAGGCTGATGTAAGCAGGCAAATTTTGTTCTTTGGAAATAGTTAAAGATTCCTGCAACCGAGCAGCTCCAATGTTTGATGCTCCAATATGTTTTATTTTACCTTCCTGGATCAAATCTTCATATGCCCTTAACGTCTCTTCAATTGGCGTTACTTCATCATCATAATGAGTTTGATATAGGTCTATATAATCGGTCTGTAGTCGTTTTAGAGAAAGTTCAACCTGCTCCTTGATATAACTCGCCTGGGTATTTGGTTTGGTATCATATCCAAATCGGCCACCAACTTTGGTCATGAGAATAATTTTTTCTCTATTTCCTTTGCTGTTGATCCAGTTTCCTAAAATGGTTTCAGATTCGCCGCCTTTGTTTCCAGGTGCCCAATGGCTATAATTATTGGCTGTATCGATGGCATTGAAGCCTAAATCCATAAATTGATCCAAGATATCAAAGGATTGCTGTTCATCTAAGGTCCAACCGAATACATTACCACCAAATATAAGAGGAACAATCGTTAAGTCTGATTTTCCCAATATTCTTTTGTTTTCCATATATATCCCTAATTTTGATGTATACAATTTACCAATAAAAACTGCAATTAGAGATATTTTAAAGGCATTTTTATGTCATTTTAGGTTTGAAAATTGCTGGAATTTGAACTTCATCATTATTATCTTAAATCCTTCTTAATATTTGTATTTTTGCCCCGAATTGAACTGTCATTAAATGAGTAATATATCATTCCTTCATCGCTTTCAGCACGATGTATCGCATATCAAAAAACCGGAGAAATTTACATTCCCCTTTTGTTATGAGCCGCATGCGTTAAGTATGCTTGCTGCAAAGCAGGTGCAGGAATATTTATTGACCCAAAAAGATTTCGAACATAATTTTGGGCTAGAGGATCATAATAGTGGTTTAGTGATTGGAAAGATGTTTGGGGTTTTGGTCGTTGAAGATGAACATGGTGGCTTAGGTTATCTTGCCGCCGTTTCTGGGAAGCTGGCTGGAACGAATCAACATCGTTATTTTGTACCTCCAATCTTTGATATGTTAAAGCCTGAAGGTTTTTTTCTTGAGGAAGAACAAGAGATCAATCGGATCAATAGGGAATTGAAACAAATAGAAGAAAATGGAAAGCTTCAAGCTTTGAAACTTCAATTTGAATCTGCCAAGGAGGAACAACAAAAATCACTTTCTGCACTCCGGAGGTTGCATAAGCAAAATAAAGCGGAAAGAAAGCAAATTAGAACCATCCAAAAACCGATCCTTTCGGAAAATGCTTATCAGGAATTAGAAATTGATCTCATTAAGCAAAGTTATCGGGATCAACATGAATATGATGTAGCAAAGGGAAATGCTTTAAAGGTGATAGAACGTTTCGAGGAAAAGTATCTTATGGAACAACAGCAGATCGAAGCGTTAAAGAATGAGCGTAAAGAAAGGTCGTCATCCCTGCAGAAACGCCTATTTGATCAATACCATTTTTTGAATGCGCAAGGGGAATCAAGATCAGTGTTAGATATCTTTCAAGAAGCTATTCAATTGCAACCTCCTGCAGGAGCTGGAGAATGCGCTGCCCCAAAATTATTGCAGTTTGCCTATCAACATAAGCTAAAACCTATTGCTATGGCGGAGTTCTGGTGGGGAGAATCGCCAAATACAGAAGTAAGAAAACATTTATCCTTCTACCCTGCTTGTCGAGGTAAATGCGAACCCATCTTAAACCATATGCTACAGGGATTGGAAGTTGATGATAATCCCATGCTTCAGCATCCGGATAGTGATTTGGACATTGATATTATATACGAAGATGAATCGATCATTGTTGTCAATAAGCCAGCAGAGTTTTTATCGGTTCCCGGGATCAATGTTAAGGATAGTGTTCAGACCAGAATATTGGAAAGATTTCCAGAAATAACCGGTCCATTGATTATCCATCGTTTGGATATGTCGACTTCTGGAATTTTAGTGTTGGCAAAGAATAAGGAATCCCATCAATTTATTCAAGATCAGTTTATAAAACATACTGTTAAAAAGCGATATACCGCCATTTTGGATGGTGTAATAGAACAGCAGGAAGGACTTATTGATCTACCGTTACGAGTAGACTTGGATGATCGTCCAAGGCAAGTGGTCTGTTACGAATATGGTAAAACGGCTCAGACAAAATTTAAGGTTCAAGCAATAGAAAACGGAAGGACCCGGATCCATTATTTTCCTTTAACAGGTAGAACGCATCAATTACGTGTGCATTCAGCGCATAAAAAAGGCCTCTTCTGCCCTATTCTGGGGGATGATCTTTATGGCCAACGGGCGGATCGTCTACATCTGCATGCAGGCTTTATCGAATTTACCCATCCCATTTCTAAGGAAAGGATAAGTTTTACGCTCGAAGATCCGTTTTAGTTAACTGAAATTTACTTATCTTGGATGTAAATAACTCCTTTTATGGAAATCTTAAAATACGCCTATCAACACCCACTTTTCGAAAAAGAAGATCTGGAAAAAATTTTTGCTGCCCATGAAAAAATTCAGGTATCTAAGGGTGAATTCTTGTTGAAGAAAGATCAGGTATTGAATCAATTTTATATTCTTGAAGAAGGGTTGGTTCGTACTTTTCTATACGATTATGAAGGGAATGAAATCACGACAGGCTTTTCTGGAAAGAATGAAGTGGTTATTGAGGTGGCCTCTATTTTTCAACGTATCCCATCCCAGGAATATATCCAATGCTTAACGGATTGTGTGCTATGGAAATTAGATTATGATGGATTTCAGGAACTTTTCCATCAGATTCCGGCCTTTCGGGAATGGGGTCGAGCATGGATGGCTTTCGAATTATACCTCAGCAAAAAAAGAGCAACAGAGATGATCACGGAGCCTGCAAAAAGTAGATATCTCCATCTCATGAAGGATAAACCGCAGATCATCCAACAGGCACCACTGAAATTCATTGCTTCCTATCTGGGGGTAACGGATACTTCTTTGAGCCGAATTAGGAAGGAAATCATAAATGAATAACTATAAACATGGCTGAATATTTCGAAGATAAAACCTTTACAGCAGAAGATCTTGGCGATCGACCCTTAGTAAAAGGAGAATACGAATACTGCAGATTTGAAAACTGCAATTTCGAACGGATGGACCTTTCCGAAATGAAATTTGTGGATTGTACTTTTTCGCATTGTAATCTTAGTCTAGCCAACTTGGAACATAGTATGATTCAAGATGCAAAATTCGAACATTGTAAGTTATTAGGATTAAAATTTGATAGCTGTAATCCCTTTAACCTGAGTTTTAGCTTTGATCATTGTATCCTAGATCATTCCTCCTTTTATCAATGTAAACTGAAGAAAACAAAGTTCATATCCTGTAAACTACATGAAGTTGACTTTGAATCTGCGGATCTGCTGCAGGCGTACTTTGAATATTGTGATTTATTAAATAGCACCTTCCTAAATTCCAATTTGGAAAAAGCAGATTTTTCAACTTGCATAAACATACAATTAGATCTAGATCAAAACGCGGTTAAAGGCGCAAAATTTTCTATTTCTTCCCTACCGGATTTATTGGTGAAATATAAAATACAAGTAACTGGGTAGGCATGGATCGGATTGATTTAGCGAAGAAGAAACATTTACCGAAAATTTTAGCCACACTCCAGCAGTTGGGCATATACAAAGACCGATTGGAAATTCAATTTTTAGGAATTAAAAGCCAACAGCTGCTTCAATTATGGGTAAGAAATACGGGCGATACTTCATTTCAACTTTATCAACAATTTCCCTTGACGGCTTTTTCAGGTACTTTAGGACCAAAAGAAAAAGAAGGTGACCTTCAGATTCCCGAAGGGAACTATTTCATCAATCGTTTTAATCCTAAGAGTAAATATCACCTTTCTTTAGGAATCAATTACCCGAATGAGGAAGATCTATTCCTTGGTCGAACCGGCTCTGATATCTTTATCCACGGTGGATCAACTTCCAAGGGATGTTTGGCTATTGGTGATGAAGCCATCGAAATTGTTTATTTATTGGCTTTAATGGCTAAAGATAATGGACAAAAGGAAATACCTGTCCAAATAGTTCCATAAAAAAACACCGAAACAACAGTTCCGGTGTTCACTCATTTGTTAAAAGACAATTAAACGGTTTGTTTAATCGGAGTATCTTTTTTGATCTTTGATATTTTCCATTGTAAGAGTACGATGGAAAGAATTAAGGTGATACTAGCAATCCATCCTAAGCCCCAAATAGCATCTTGGACAAATTCTACAGATCCATTTTCAATGATCAAGGTTCGGAATATCTGTAGATAGTGTGTTAAAGGAATCATGTTGGCAATAGCAACTATCCAATCCGGCATTTGACTCAATGGCCAGGTAAAACCACTCAGAATAAAACTAGGCGTAGCGATCACCATCAGGATTTCGGTGGCTTTCAATTGGCTAGGAATAGCCAGGCTGACCAAAATACCAATAAAACTGACAGCTGCTAAGAACAATAGTGTAGTCCAAAAGAAGGCCGTTCCATTAACATGCAATGGCATTCTATACCATAATGAAAAACCATAATATAGCCCATAGATCAAAATCGACATAAATAGGTATGGTAGTATTTTCACCAAAATCAAAATGAATACATTTTGTGATTTTCCAACCAACTCTGCAAAAGTTCCTTTCTCAAATTCAGAAGAAAAACTAAGGGCCAATCCCAGCATCATGACCTGCTGTAAAACAGTCAGTAAAACTCCGGGCAGCATGAAATAAAGGTAATTACCACTACGGATATGCTGTTTGATAATAGTCGTTTTAAAGGGTTCATATTGCTGTGCTGCGACAAACTCTGGGACTCCCTTTTTTTGTTGGGCTTTGATTTGAATTCCTGCTTTCATGGTTCCGGCTGCTACATTCACAGCCATCATCGCATAGTTTGATGTTAAGGTGTTGGAAGCATTCACAAATAAGGTGACTTCTGTTGGCCTATTGTAATTAACATTCGAAGAGAAATCTTTAGGTATTTGGACCACGACTGTTGCTTCATGTTTCATGGCCTCATCGTTGGCTTTAAAAGCATCATCCAATACTTTTGCCACATAGATAACTTCCCCGTCATTGAACATGTCGATTAGTTGCCTACTCAAGGGGCTGCGATCTTCATCCACCACGATAATAGGTAGATGCGTTACTTTTCCTTTTTTATAGACCCCTCCTACCAATACACCATAAAGAATCGGAGCACCAAGAAATAGTACCAAAAGGACCTTATTCTGAAAGAATAATTTGAATTCCCTTTTGATCAGTGCTATAAAATTTTTCATTTTCCCCTCCTTTTAGTCTTCTTTTATGATAAATGTTGCTTTTGTCAAGAGATCTTGAACCTGTTTTGGATCTATAGCCTTTAAGCGTATCTCAAACATGGATTGCTGCTCTTCAAAATCTGGATAAGCGGTACTGATGTTGGCATAAGCAGTTAAAGGTTTAACCGTCTCGATACGAGCTTGAATTTCCTTATTGTTCATATAAGGGATGACCAATGTTTTTTGGCTACCCTTTTGAAAATCCTTGATTTTTCCTTCAGGAACCGTTACTCTGAAATAGGTTCCATCCTGAATATATCCTGATACCAAACTATATCCGGCCAAAGCCAATTCTCCGGTTTTGAGATTAATGTTTTCAATACTCATATCCTGCGGAGCCAAAATATATCGCTCTTTAGCAGCTACCGTAACTTCAGATACTGCACCTAAGGCACGTTCCTTTTGGCCTAAAGCCATTCTCTGCTGTTCAATTCTTGCTCCATGTTGGACGTCGGCCAATTCTGCTTGCGCAGCTAAGTATTGGTTTTTTGCGCCTTGGTATTTGGCATAGACTTCATCGTATTTTTGCTGTGCAACTAATGAGTCCTTCAATAGGTTATTCATCCGATTTAAAGATTTTTGGGCAAAGTCATATTGTTCCTTTAATCCGGATACTTTTGCGTTCAATTGTTTCATCTGTCCATCAGTGGCACCTTTAACAGCCATTTCATATTGGGCCTGTGCAGCGTTGAGTGCTCCCTGAGCCTGAATGGATTTCGCATCCACTTCAGGAAATTCCAGGATAAGTAAGGTGTCTCCTTTTTGAACAAATTGTCCCTCCTCTACCAATACCCGCTGAATCTTACCAGGGATTTTGGTGGTTACGGCAATTTGATCCCTTTCAATTTTACCTTCTATTTTAATTTGTTTTTTAGCTTCTGTTTGACAGCTCTGTAATAGTAAGTATGCACTTAGGCTATATATTAATTTTTTCATGGTTATCGAGTAATAGTTTCGTATAAGTTTCCGTTAGCTTTCAAAAGCTCGCTAGCTGCTTGACGTTGTGCCAGCACTTGCTGGAAGTAGTTTAAAGACTGTTTATAATATTCGTTTTCAGCTTCCAGGCGTTCCGTAACATCTGTCAAACCTTCTTCAAATTGTCTGGATGCAAGATGAAGGTTGTTTTTGGCAATAGCTACCTGTTGCTCATTCACTTTGGTCTTTTTCAAAGCAAGCTGATAATCTATCGTGGTTTTTTTCTGTAATAAGGAAAGCTTTTCCTGTGTATCCAACAGTTTGTTGTCATTGATCTGCATATCCAATTTTGCTTTCTCGATGGCAGTTTTATGTGCCTTTCCTTCAAAAATGTTCCATTTCATTCCGATTCCTACCGCATAATTAGGTGCCATCTGAAAATGATTACTTTCCAGTTTTAGGTCGCCCATTTTAGGAAGATTTTTGATGGTAAAATCTGTTGAAAATGCATTGATATAGGATAGATTACCAAATGCAAAAACCTGGGGTAATCTACTACCCTTTTCTTTTTTGTATACATATTCATAAGCTTTGCCTGCAGCCTCTAAAGCTTGAATTTCCTTACGGTTCATTGTTTGGGCATCTTCCAGATTCAAGCTGAGTTCCTGCAAATTGTAATTAGTTTCTTTTAAGCGTTCTATCGGTAGTCCTGTCAGTTCTTGTAGTTTGAAGAATAAGAGCTCCCGATTACTTTCCAGTTCTGCTTTTCTACTTTCCAATTCCAACATCGCCAATTTAATCTTGTCCCGATCATAGGGAATAGCTAAACCATTATCTATCGCTCGAACCACTTTTTCGTGTTCCTTTTGCAAGCGTTTTTCAGAATCTTGAATAAGTACCTCCACCTCTTTCAACAACATCAGTTGATCAAAACTCAAGACCACTTCTTGAGCTAATTGATCATAACCTGCTTGATTCATTAAATCCTGTGCTTTGAATTTTTGTTCGAGGGCTTTTTGTCCGTTAGTGATCTGCAGTCCACTAAAAATAACCTGGGTGGCAGTTACCCCTGCCATGGCTACTTGTGAAGAAACATTTAATTGTTGCGTGCCATCAAAAATGGAAGTTCCTAAAAGGGGCAATTGTTTTGTAGGAAGATCTACATCCATATTACTGTTCAAATAGCCATACATGGCATTTGCACTAACATGAGGTAGGAATTTTCCTTTTACATGCTCCCTTTCCAAGGAAATCTTTTGATTTTCCAAGGTGGCATTCTGAATAGATCTGTTGTGTTGAATGGCTTGTTCTACCGGTTGTTTAAACTCTTTAAATCCGATTTGTTGAGCTTGAACGGCTATTGTAGAACCAAATAATACAGCCGTATTTATTAAAGCCTTTCTAATTGTTTGATTGTTCATGACCAGTTTGTATTATCTTTTAACAATACAAAGGTAATGAGGATAAAGGAGGATATTTTTAAGATATCTTAAAAAAGGTCTATACCTTTCCTCTAATTACGGATAAAGTTTGTTGTGATATGCCAAGATAGGATGCAATATGTCCTAAGCTGGCATTTTGGAATAATGTAGGGTTTTGGGTTATAAGACCTTCATACCTTTCCTGGGCAGTTTCAAATTGTGTGTTGTAGAACCTGTTCGAAAAATTGATCAATGAATCCAATAGCACTTTCTGAATGATCTGATTGACGGTTATATTGGTTTTGGCAAGTTCTTCTATGGGAGCAAATGGCATTAGCCATATTTTAGATGGCGCTAATGCTTGAAATCCAAAAAGTGAAGGTTTTCCGTAGAATACACTTTCAATACCTGTACTAAAGCTGTTAGGACCGAAAAAATAATGCGTAATATCCTTTCCGTTTTTATAGTAATAGATTCTGGTGAATCCACTCTCAATGAAATAGATATACCTTAAATGACTGTCTGGTTCAAAAATAATATCTCCTTTTTGATATTCCTTCTGTTCCATGATCTGGTCGAAGAATTGTTCAACCTCATCATTAATATGATAATATTCACTAAAAAAATTCAATAAGGGTGTTCCCATGAAATAAAAATAAGGCTTTTATTTCCGATTATTAAACTAAAATTTCCTTTCACGTCCCTTTCTTATTTGGAACTGTTCTAAACAAGCTATAAGTTTGTAGTGTTGTTTATAATGATTCTAAATAATTACATGAGACTTACTTTTTACATACTTTGCTATTCCTTATTACAAACATCAATTAATCCTGTTTTTGGTCAAACATCTTTGGATAAGGATCAGCGCCAAAAGCAGGATTCTTTATTTCAAAAACAAGTTATCGAGCAGGTGGTTGTGACAGGACAAATAAAGCCAACCTCCTTAAAAAACTCTATATATGCCGTTCGAACCATCAATCGGGATGATATCATTCGACGAGGGACAAGCGATATTACCACTCTTCTGAATACGCAATTAGGAATCCGCTTTAATAATGATTTGGTTCTTGGTGAATCGGACATTGAATTAATGGGTATGAGTGGGCAAAATGTAAAGATCTTATTGGATGGCATTCCATTGATTGATCGTGGAAGTACGAAACAAAGTCTGTCACAGATCGACATTAATACGATCGAGCGCATTGAACTTGTTGAAGGACCTGTGTCGGTCATTTATGGAACGGATGCTTTGGCAGGTGTAATCAATATCATTACAAGAGATGCAAGTATCTTAAAGAGCCAATGGAATTTGGAAGTCAGACTTCTTGAAGAAACTGTAAATACCGAATATAATCCAGCCTATGCAGAAGGTCGACATAACCTACATGCCAATCTGATTTACAGCAAAAATAATTGGTATGGGAATATGACCGCCAGCAGGAATACCTTTGGTGGATATCAAGGCAATCTTTCTGGAAGAGCACTGGCCTGGCAACCGAAAGACCAATACCTGGCATCAGGAAAAATAGGTTATAATCATAATAATCTGCATGTATTTTACAATTTTAGTTTGCTGGACGAGGATATTTATACACCGGGGAACATCTTACCTAATAACAGATATATAGATAAGAATTATCTAACTAACCGATATAACCATATGGTTCAAGCCGACTGGAAATGGAAGGAAAAATGGAATTTTGTAAGCTCCTTTACCCAACAGAATTACAGGCGTGCCACCGTAACCAATATACATGACTTTGAAAAAGGTACGATGGAACTGAGTACGGGCGCTGGTGAACAGGATGTTTCTACTTTTTATCAAAGTTTTGGGAAAATTACTGGTCATTATAAATGGTCAAATCGATTGGATTTATTGAGTGGCGTGGATATTGACTATGACCGGGGGTCAGGAGCCCGCATTCAAGATCGTTCTGAAATTTGGGATCTTGCAGCTTTTATAACGGCAGATTACCGACCAATTTCTTGGTTGATGATTAGACCTGGCCTACGGTTTATCCATAATTCCATATATGATGCTCCTCCGGTAATTCCTTCTATTAATGCAAAATTATTATTGAACGAACGTTTTGATTTGAGACTTTCCTATGCTCGCGGTTTTCGGGCACCAAGCCTAAGAGAACTTTATTTTAACTTTTTTGATAGTAATCATCAAATTGAAGGCAATAAAAATCTGAAAGCTGAACATAGTAACAGTTACCATTTAAATCTAAATTTTGAAAAAGCATTTCATTCACAAGCATTTCTAAGGACAAGTTTTGGTAGCTACTACAATCAGTTTAATAATCTGGTCACGATGAGTATGAAGCCTGGGGATAACAGAGTGAATACTTACCTCAATTTGGCCCATTATAAAACTACTGGATTTAACCTTGCCAATACCTTTTCTTATAAACACACGAAATTAGATCTTGGCCTTGGCTATATAGGTAGATATAATATGCAAAAAGCGATTAATCAGGAATTAAAACAATTTTTATGGACGCCAGAGCTTAATGCCGGAGTATCGCAAGAAATACCTCGATGGGCGACAAATATTTCTGTGTTTTTTAAATATAATGGCAAAAGGCCAGGATATGAAACCATACAGACCAATACTGGCGTAGAAGCTAGACAGACCAGTCTCGCCAGTTTCCAACAACTCGACCTGAGCGTGAATAAAACCCTTTTCAAAGGTTTAAACCTACAGGCGGGTATTCGGAACTTGACCAATACAGAAAATATTGAAAATACGGCTACAGTTGGTTCAGGAGCGCATAGTTCTTCCGTTTCGTCTGTACCTATTAGTTATGGAAGATCATACTTCTTTGGTTTGCTTTACAATTTGAATAAATAATATGAGAACAATTACTACTTTAAGTGCTGTTGCGATTTTAGGATTTTTAATGTTAGGATCTTGTAAAAGACAAGATGCACCTATCCCTAAAATAAAACCTTCTGATGGAAATAAATTAACATTAGACGGTGGACCTGGCGGTTCGTATGCCGAAAATGCGGTATATGTTGATTTGAGCACAGATAAACAATCGTCAGTTAAACGAAGTTCTTGGAACTTAGGCTTTCATTGCGGTGCAGAATTCAGTGTTATTCTGAATAGTTCGATGGATATGTCGGCAATGGTTACCAATTCCACCGATATTAAATCAGTCAATAAAACTAATTTCGATGTTGAACAATTGAAGTTAGATATCAAGCCTGAAAAACTGAAGATTTATGATGATACATTAGGTAGGCTAAATCATAATGTCATCGCTGAAATCAAGGCCAATGCTAACGACAATAAGGTTTATGTAGTTAACAGCCCAACTCCCAAAGGCGATGATGAATTTTGGAAAGTTAGGATCGTAAGAAGCGGTACAAATGCTTATACCCTGGAATATGCGAAATTAGAGGATCAACAAATCAAATCATTAAGTATTACCAAAGAGGAGGCTTTTAATTTTAAATTCATCTCCTTCGCCTCAGGTCCGGTAAATGTAGAACCCAAAAAAGAAGAATGGGATTTTGTATGGACAAGATCGATCTATTTCACTTCCATGGCCGGAACTCCTGTACCCTATTCTTTCAGCGATTTAATATTTACCAACCATCTTTACAAAGTTACTTCTGAACAAATCATCTTTTTGGACAAAGATGGAAAAAGCAATGGTAAACCCACTTATGATGAATTTGACGAAAGCAAATTATCCTTGGTAACCTTTAAACCCAATAGAAATGTGATTGGTGCTAATTGGAGAAGTGCTTTCTCTCCTGGTGCCTATAAAGATCGTTACTATGTAATCAAGGATAATCTTGGAAACATCTATAAGTTGAAATTTATCGCCATGGGTGCTGGAGGTGACGGCGGAAAACGTGGATATCCTGAATTGGAATATAAACTTGTAAAAGCCTATTAACATGAAAAATATTGGATACTTGTTCGTATTTATGGCCTTTTCGCTGTTTATTTCCTCCTGCCAAAGTGGAAATTCGGAAACACAGAGCACTGCAGCCAATAACCCTGATTCATTACGCATTGTTTCGTTGAATGGTACTATTACGGAAATATTGAGCTTAGCCGGATTAGAAGATCAGATCGTAGGCACTGATGTAGCTTCGACCTATCCAGAATCCATGAAATCCAAACCTAAAGTTGGTCATAATCGTAAAATCCCGGTGGAAGGTGTATTAGCCTTAAACCCCAATTTGGTTATCGGAACCACAACAGAGGTTCCAAAAGAAACTGTTGAACAGTTTAGACAGGCAGGTCTAAAGGTCTTACTGCTTGATCAGGAGTATTCTGTTGAAGGCTCGAGGAACCTTATCCGTGCATTAACCGATTCGTTGAACCTGAAACTTAAAGGAGATTCCATTCTTTCATCGTTTGATAAAGAAATTGCGGATGTAAAGTCTTTCCCGGAATCCCACGGAAAGCCTAAGGTTCTATTTATTTATGCGCGAGGCAGTGGTACCATGATGGTTGGTGGATCAGATACCCAAGTGGATAAAATTATCCAATTGGCAGGAGCGGTGAATCCAGCAAAAGATTTTAAGGACTATAAACCATTAACATCAGAGTCTTTGGTGAATTATAATCCTGATGTATTGTTGCTGTTTGATTCTGGATTATCCAGCTTAGGTAGTGCTGAAGGCCTATTATCAGTTCAAGGAGTAAAGCAGACCAAAGCAGGCAAAAACAAGAAAATTATTGCCATGGATGGGCAGTTATTATCGGGCTTTAGTCCACGGTTGCCACAGGCGATCAAAGAGTTACATACTAAAATTCATGAATGATAGAAAAATATAAAACGATTTTCATTATCTCTCTACTACTATTTCTAATTGGCTCCTGCATACTTTCCATATGTGTAGGGGCCATAGAAATACCCTTAGGTGATTTAATGAAAATAATTAACAAACAATTCCGATCAAATAATCCTGTTGAATCCCAACAGGAGGCCGTGTTAATGGCCATCCGTATGCCCAGAGTCATCCTTGGTCTTTTGATCGGTGGAACATTAGGGATATGCGGTACAGCCATCCAAGGGATTTTCAGAAATCCATTGGCGGAACCTGGGCTGATAGGGATATCCTCTGGTGCATCCTTATTTGCCGTGATGTTCATAGTATTAGGAAATCCCCTGTTTTCTAGCTTAACGCATTATATGGGTTACTATGCTTTAGCTATAGTTTCGTTTTTAGGAGCTCTGCTCACGACAACCGTACTTTACAAGTTTTCAGTGAGGAAAGGAAGAACTTCCATCACAACCTTACTTTTAATGGGCATTGCTATCAATGCATTGATCGGGGCATTGGTGGGTCTTTTTACATTTATTGCGAATGATGAAGAGTTAAGGAATATCACATTTTGGAATTTAGGAAGTTTGGGAGGCGCTAGCTGGCAATCAGTTACTGCCCTGCTCCCATTTGCATTGATTTGTATGGGCTCTTTGCTATTCTTTGGAAAACCCCTAAACGCCTTATTGTTGGGCGAATCCCAAGCGGAACATCTAGGGATTAATTTGCAGCAAACCAAAAGGAGTATTGTGGTATTAACAGCGATCGGTGTGGGCGCCTGTGTGGCCCTTTCTGGAATCATCGGCTTCCTGGCACTTCTTGTTCCACATTTATTGCGGATGACCGTTACGGCAGATCATAAGTTCCTACTTCCTGGCTCCATACTTTTGGGAGCTAGTTTATTGGTATTAGCAGATTTATTGGCTAGAACGATCGTTATTCCTGCCGAACTTCCGATAGGAATCATTACAGCTATCATGGGTGTGCCGATGTTTTTAGCCATTATCATAAAGAATACGAAGGAAGGAAATATATCATGATTTCCATCCAAGGACTTAATTATTCCATTGGATCCCAAAGGATTCTTCAGGATGTTCATATTCGGGTTGCTGGCGGTGAATTGGTTGGGATTATCGGTCCTAATGGTGCTGGGAAATCCAGTTTATTAAAGTTAATCAGTAAGGAGTATCATGGATATTCTGGTGAGATATTGATTAATGGAAAGAATTTGAAGAAATATAAGATTTTGGAATTGGCTAAATTCAGAGCTGTTCTTCCGCAGAGTAATTATCTCGCTGTAAATCTTAAGGTTTTGGATATTGTTTTGATGGGTAGATATCCGCATTTCAATTATAAGCCGAGTTCTGAAGATATTAGGATTGCGAAATGTTGTTTGGATGAAATGGGTATGGCGGGGTTTCAGGAAAGAATGATTTTTACGTTATCAGGAGGAGAACAACAAAGGGTGCAATTGGCAAGGGTTCTTGCCCAGATTTATCAGCAAAGGGACGGGATATTGTTGATGGATGAGCCGATCAATGGATTGGATCTGGAGTATCAACAGGTTATTTTGGAAAAGGCAAAGGATTTGGCAATGCTTGGAATGTGTGTTATCTGTGTGTTGCATGATATCAATTTGGCGGCACAGTATGCAGATAATATTCTTTTATTGAAAAATGGGAAGGTAAAGGATTTTGGACCTCCTGAGGAGGTTTTGACGGAGGAAACGGTTTTTGAAATGTATCATACAAAAGTGAAAAGAATTGAAAAAGGGATTTTGGGGTATACGGGCATTCTTCCTTCAGGGATGGGATGATAAATAGGTCATTGTGATTTTACGTCATTGCAATTTACGTCATTGCGTTTTACGTCATCGTAAGTTTGTAGGGAAGTTATAGGAATTAAAGAGACAGAATATAATTTTGTATTTCATTTAGGATACAGCGAGAGAGGGAGTAAGATTTTTAATCGTCATTGGTCCTTGAGAGACCCTTCGCAATGTTAATCCCCCTCTCTTATTCCTATCATAAACTTGGACAGTTCATTAGGCCAGGAGCCTGTTTTTACGATTGATAAGTTATGATAAGAGCTGCTGTGATCCACAAATATGATATACAAATATGGTAACAGGTATTGATTGTTCAAAGGATTATTTTGACATTTCTGTCCAATCGGGAGAGAAAGAGGT
>NZ_PEAZ01000047.1:0-46031 GCF_002734245.1 Sphingobacterium sp. 1.A.4 | reverse complement strand
GAAGAGGGCAAGCACAGTATGAGCATACTGAATGCAATAAAGAACAAACTGGCGCTCAGGATTGCCGCAGTCATCAGGGATAGGTCAAAATATATGGACAGGAATAAGGCGCAGATCTAGAAAAGACCAGACCCGGGAAAAAGAAATATCGGCCAAGTGGGCTAAAAAGTTATTCTGAAAAATTTTGAGCCATCAAGCTCTAAAAATTTTTTGGAAATAACTTTTTGGATAGGAAAACTATTGAAGGAAAAAAGTAAAAAAATAGTTGGTTTAATCATAACAATCATTGCGAGGAGGAACGACGAAGCAATCTTCCCGCATGTCATGCTGAGCGTAGTCGAAGCATCTGTTCATTGGTATTCGTATAGATCCTTCGACGCAGCTCAGGATGACAAAGTCGAAAGATTGCTTCGTTCCTCGCAATGACGGGGTGGCTCGGAATAACGTAAAAATAATAAACCTGAAAATCAATAACTTACAAACATTTATCGTCCCTCAACCCTACCATAATCCAAATTCAGGATATATATAGGTATGACCACCAAAGAAATATTGACCTTACTTGAAAAGTTTAAGTCTGGAAAACTCAACAACCAAGAGCTATCCAGATTAAAACAGCTATTTGAATCATCATCTGCTCTCAAAGATCTCCTCCAATCCATGCAAATGGATTATGACCTATTGAAAGTACAAATCCAAGAATACCCAATCTACCCTAACCAAGAAAAAACAAAAAACCGCATATTACAATCCATATTAAACCAAAATCCCCACAAATCAACAAAACGGTTTCCTTTCCATTACTTGGGTTGGGCTTTGGTTGCATCCCTTGTAATTGCAGGCATATTCCTATATCCTAAAAAATCAACAAAGCAACAAGAAATCGTTTGGGAAACCATCAGTACCTTACATGGCGAACAAAAACACTTCAGGCTTTCCGACAGTACTGAAATAAAGCTTAATGGAAATTCCAGCATTACCTATGCAAAATCTACTACCGGTCAACTTCGAATCGTTAAGTTACAAGGAGAAGCATTCTTCGATGTGGCAAAAGATCCGCAAAGACCTTTCCTCATTTTATCCAAAGATTTTGTAACCCGAGTAGTTGGTACCTCCTTCAATATCGATTCTGATATTGAAAAATCTGTAGAAGTCAATTCGGGAAAAGTAAAAGTTTTTCAAATGGACGAAAAGACTTATTCAACCCTGTTAAACCAAGATTTTACCAGTCTTGAAACACAAATAACTCAATCAACAGGCCATAAAGTTGAGCTGAACAAAGGCGAAAGAGCTGTGCTAACAAATAACAATTGGGAAGTCAAATCTTTTACTAATAACAATTGGTACAATAAGGAATTGGTGCATTTCGGAGAAAAATTGAGCACCATCCTTAAAAAGGCCTATCGTTATTATGGCGATTCTATCACCGTTTCACCGGAGATTGCCAATACAAAAACCACCATCACCTTCAAAAGAAAAAGTATTGAACAAGTATTACAAACACTTGCGGAAATGAATAATGCTAACCTCATTAAAAAATCTGATCAACTATGGGAAATTAAAAAGAAATAATAGCTAACACTTTTAAAAAAACAGGAGTGCCAGGCACCCCTGCAATTATTTTTCTGTAATCAACTTGCCTGAGAAACTAACTGATTAGCAGAGACAATCAACAAAGTTTTAACCTTTATTAATTTATGCAAAGATGCAAAAAATTCGACTCATTTTATATAACCCTAACCTACGACAGATTATGCGTAAATCATTTATGCTCTGGAGTTTTCTCCTTACCTGCTGTATCGTATTCGCCAGTACAGAATCTTACGGACAGAAGGAGTTGCTAAAAACAATAAAAGTAGATTTTAAGAATATCAGTCTGCAAACGGCATTGGAAGAATTGCAAACCAAATACAATATTCCTTTAGCCTATAATAACGATGCGAGTTACTTGAAATCCAAGGTGAACTATTCGGGGAAAAACACCGCTCGAGAGGTGCTTAATGCCATACTGGCAAAACATAACCTCACCATTGAAACCAAACATGATTTTGTTCGCATCGTGAGCAAACCAGCGCCACGAAAAACCGGCCCTACATCTCCTCAAAGTGAAATTACGGGTACCGTAAAAGATACAGATGGTAATCCCTTAGCAGGGGTAACTGTATACCAAAAAGGAAAACAATCCAATGGGACCACTACTGACTTGAACGGTAAGTTTATCCTGAATGTTCCAAACAATAGTGAACTTGTTTTTCAGATTGTAGGTTACAAGACTATTGAAACAAATATTGGAACGAATAAATCCATCGAGGTTACCATGGAAATCACGGAAGCAGGAATCGATGAGGTGGTGGTTGTCGGATTTGGTACTCAAAAGAAATTGTCTGTTGTGGGTTCGCAGTCAACTGTAGAAGCGAAAAAACTACAGGTCCCAGCAGCAAACCTCACCAATGCTATAGCTGGAAAGGTTTCTGGGGTTATTGCAGTACAACGTACAGGAGAGCCTGGTTTTGATGATGCGGGGATTTGGATCCGAGGAATTTCGACTTTCAGCCAAGGATTAAGTGCTCCATTGATTTTGGTGGACGGTACACCTAGAAGTATGTCCAACGTAGATCCAGAAGATATAGAAAGCTTTACAGTGCTAAAAGATGCAGCTGCAACTTCCGTATATGGTGTTCGTGGTGCCAACGGGGTTGTCATCATCAAAACCAAAGCTGGACAAGCAGGAAAACCAAAATTCAGCTTCCGGTATTATGAAGGGGTTACCCAATTCACCAAATTACCAGAATTCGCAGATGGTATAACTTATATGCGGATGTCAAATGAGGCATTGACGAACCGAGGAGCTGCTCCAATCTATAGTGAAGAAAGAATTGAAAAAACGGCGAGTGGAGAAGATCCATACCTCTATCCTAATGTGGATTGGATGGATGTCCTTTTCCGGGATTTTGGTCAGCAACGTAGAGGAAACCTGAACATCAGCGGGGGATCTGACTTGGCAACCTATTATGTTGGTACCAGCTATTACGACGAAAATGGTTTATATACTGAAGACCCTAGTGTGAATTATAACCAACAAGTAGGTTATAAGAGGTACAACCTAACCTCCAACCTGACAGTAAGACCATCCATCAATACAAAGATTGAATTGGGAATCCAAGGTTACTTGGCCAATGCCAATTATCCGGCAACGGGAAATGGCGATATCTTTGCCAATGCGTGGATGGTAACTCCTGTCCTACACCCGGCCATGTATGAAAACGGGACGGTACCTGACCAAAGAGCTGGCTCCTTGGTCAATCCATATGCCCACTTAACCCAAACAGGATATGCCAATCAGTGGAGAAATCAATTGTTTTCTAACCTTCGGGCAACCCAACAATTACCATTTATCACCAAAGGACTTTCCGCTACGGCGATGTTCTCCTTCGATGTTTACAACTATACCAGTATGCGAAGAACAAAACGTCCAAGTTCTTATTTGGCTACTGGTAGGGATGAAAATGGTGAAATGCAATACGAGCAAACCTTTGAAGGCGATCGTTTCTTAAGCTTTGCAAGATCTTCACAAGGGACTAGGACCATCTATTTAGAAGGTGCATTAAATTATAACCGCTCTTTTGGAAAACATACCACAACTGGAATGTTGTTGTTCAACAAGTCCGACGAGTTGAATTCGCAGGCAGGAACATTGATTTCTTCCCTACCCTTCCGATTTTTAGGTTTGTCGGGAAGAGGAACCTATTCCTATGCTGATAAATACTTCTTGGAAGCCAACTTTGGATACAATGGTTCTGAAAACTTTGCACCTGTAAATCGCTTTGGATTCTTCCCATCCGTTGGATTGGCTTGGGTTTTGAGCGAGGAAAACTTCTTTACGAGTTTAAAAGAAACATTACCCGTTGCTAAATTAAGGTTCTCCCATGGTAAAGTAGGAAGCAGCAGAATCCTAAGTGAATCAGGTGAGACCCGTTTTGCCTATATCTCCACGATTGCCAATACTGGTGGGTATAACTTCGGAAAAGATAGAGGAAACAATTATGCTACTGGATATAATATTGGTGAATATGGTGTTAATGTGACTTGGGAAACATCTATCAAGAGCAACTTAGGTATAGATTTACAGACCAAAAACAATGAATTTAGCCTACAATTTGATCTATTCAAAGAGCGCAGAGAAGGTATTTTCCTTCGTCGTGGCAATGTACCAACCTATGTAGGTTTACAGACGGCACCATTCGGTAACTTAGGAATCATTGATAATAAAGGTTTTGATGGATCCATCACGTATACCAAAAAGTTCAATGATTTCGGATTCCAAATCTTAGGAAATTTCACCTTGAACAGAAACAAAATCGTGGAAAATGACCAACCTGATCCATTATATCCTTGGCTAGATCAAAAGGGTCAAAAATTAGGTCAACGTATGGGTCTTGTAGCTCTGGGTCTATTCGAAACGGAAGAAGAAATTGCCAATGGTCCATTACATTCGGGACTTGTAAGACCAGGAGACATCAAATTTCAAGATGTTAATGGTGATGGAAAGATTGATGATTTTGATAAAGTGCCAATCGGATATGGAACAATTCCTGAATTTGTATATGGATTTGGATTTAGTGTAAATTATAAAAACCTATCCCTATCTACCCTATTCCAAGGTGTAGGTAATGTGGATGTACATATGAACGGTGAAGGTTTAATGCCATTCTCAGTATCCATGAGCCGTGGTAACCTGCTGAGCAATATTGAAGATCGTTGGACTATTGACAACCCTCGTCAGGATGCTTTCTACCCTCGTTTATCAGATGGTAGCCCGAACGGAAACTACCAAACATCCACCTGGTGGGTGAAAAATGGCCGCTATATCCGATTAAAAGACGTTCAGTTATCTTATATGTTACCTAAAAATTGGACAAATCCCATCGGTCTGAACAATGCGAATATATTTTTCGCAGGATACAACCTGGTTACTTGGACACCTTTCAAATTCTGGGATATGGAATTAGGGGATGGCCGTGGAACCCGCTATCCAAATGTCAAAACGTATAGTTTAGGTCTAAATGTTAACTTTTAATCCTTCCAATCATGAAATTTAATTTAAAAAATACCATAACACCTGTCCTTGCTGCAGCTCTTTTGATGCTTGGAAGCTCCTGTCAAAAAGAATTCCTGAACCAGGTACCTGATGACAGGTTATCGCTGGAGGAAGTATTTAATAGAAGAAAACTTTCCGAGGATTGGTTGGCAGGAACGTACAATTTTATACGCGATGAAGCACACCGAACCAACACTACTCCTTGGGATGTTATTTCGGATGACAACGACGTATCGCAACGAGGAACTCCTTTTCAAGTGAATCTTGGTAACTGGAATGCCTCCTCCAATTATTGGAACTTCTGGGACCATTATTATAAAGGCATTCGTACTGCTACAACCTTCATTAATAACATTGATGGAAACGAGGAAATTCTCCAAGAAAGAGAAGGTGCAGCTCTAATCAAAAAGAGAAAAGCAGAAGCTCGGTTTTTAAGAGCATTCTTCTACGCAGAAATCCTAAAACAATATGGGCCTTTCATTATCATTGGTGATGAGGAAATTGCACCGGATCTCCCTTTAACGGATCCTAATATGCAGATGCCACGTAGCTCCTATGATGAATGTGTAGATTATATTGTCACTGAGCTAAACTTAGCAGAAGCTGACCTAGATGTGGAACATTACGCCAATGGAGATAATGTCTTGGAGAATGACATGGGAAGAGCGAGTAAAATTCTTTGTAGAGCCGTGAAAAGCCGTGTATTACTTTATGCGGCAAGTCCATTGAATAACGGGAATCAGGATTATTTAACTCTTGCTAATAAGGATGGAAAATTATTGTTCAGTTCTAGTTATGATATAAATAAGTGGGCAAAAGCGGCTGAAGCTGCAAAAGAGGTTATTAATTATGCTGAATCATCTGGAAAATTAGGCCTTTACCGAAAAAATAAATCAAATGGTGAACTGGATCCGTTTTTATCCTATCGTGACCTTTTTCTGGATTCTTGGAACATTGAATGGATTATAGGTAGGAATAACAATGGTTTATCAAGCTATCAAAGATCCTGTACCCCAAGATTAGCGAGTGGATATGCTTCCATGGGTCCAACCCAGCAATTGGTGGATGCTTACCGCATGGTAAATGGGGAGTCTCCAATAACCGGATACAATGCCGCAGGAGTTCCCAACATCAATTCCGCAAGTGGTTATTCCGAAACAGGATTTAGTAGCTTTCAGGCACCTGGTTCCACACGTGCAAAGAACACGTTCAATATGTACAAGAACCGTGAACCACGCTTTTATGCAACTATAACCTATTCTGGTAGTGATTGGATCAATACAACCTCCAGCTTGGGCGTTCGAGAAATCCAACTGTATTATACTGGAGAATCGGGAAAAGGGGGATCACACGATTATTCAGAGACTGGATACCTTTTCCGTAAGAACGTATCGCCAACCTATCATCCAGCGCAGAATAACGTCGCGAGACCTCATGTGATGATGCGCTATGCAGAAATACTGTTGAACTATGTAGAAGCGCTAAATGAGTCTAGTCCAAACAATCCTGATATCCTAAAATATCTGAACCAAATCAGGGAACGCGGTGGAATCCCTGCATTATCTGCAGGTTTATCGCAAGCGGAGATGAGAAACCAGATCCGATTGGAAAGACGTATCGAATTGACCATGGAACATCTGCGTTATTTTGATACCAGAAGATGGAAGGTTGCAGAACAGACTGATGCTGGACCAATGTATGGTATGAATGCAGAAGGAGGAACCTCCAATACCGATCTTGCCTTCTTTAAAAGGACAAGGTTTGAAAGCCGGGTATTCCGCAAAAGCTTTTATTATTTCCCTATTCCACAAGCGGAAATTTAACGTAATCCAAATTTAGTTCAGAACCCAGGTTGGTAAATCTAACCCAAAAATGAAAGGATCAATGAAAAGTCTAGTTAATAAAAACATAAAAAAAAGTATGCGATTATCCGCATTACTGTTATTATCCTCCCCGCTGTTCTTCTTACAAAGTTGTAAAGAACAGGCTTTGGATGTCGAAAACCAAGATCAGTATACCAAAGTTTTCATGCAATCCGCTAGTAACGGTGCTGTACCTAAAAGTTTGGCCATTAAAGATGAATGGACCAATATTGCTTTTGGAGCTGGCTATGGCGGATTCAGTATATTAAGCAACCCTGTAACCGTAAATTTTGAGATTGACCAAGAAAAGGTAGATCAGTATAACCAACAGAACAATACAAATTATGAATTGCCACCTGTCGAAAGTTATAAAATTTCCAGTCCGTCTGTAATCATTCAACCGGGAAATGCCGGATCTAATAATAGTAACCTGGAGATAAACCCTATAAAATTGGGCGGTACAAAAACCTATATTATTCCCGTTTCTATCAGTGATGTTCAACCCAGCCTACCAGTTAATGAAAACCTTAGGACTACCTTTTATCTGGTAAATGGAGTCTATGAATCAAATCCTTTTACACCAATCTCGATTGAAGGTTGGGAGATTCACGATTATTCGGATGATGATTACGATGGTGCCGGTGGAAGAGCTAAATATGCCATTGATGGTACCAAGGAAATGATTTGGTTATCCACCTATCGTCGAGTTAACGGTTGGAGGCCGCCACATCCGCATTACTTGACCATTGATATGAATGCCACCCATTCGCTCCATGGAATTACATTATACGGAAGAACAGGTGCTAATAATGCCTATCTTTTTCCAAAAAATGTACTTATACAAACATCCAATGATGGAAATACCTGGACTGATGCTGGTCTATTCAGCATTGTAGCCTCCTCAGAAGATACATCTGCAACCATGTATTTTGAGAAAAGTGTAAGCTGTCGTTATTACAAAGTAACGGTATTAAGCAGTGCAGGTAATGGCGATACCACTTCGATTGCCGAATTGGTAGCATTCTAATGTGTGATTTAATCTATAGATAACATGAAGAAATTAATTGGGTTAATCATAATGGGCAGCATGGTTTTGGCATGCGGAAAAGGTGGTGGAGGTAATGAACCTGTTATCGACCCTCCAAAAAAGGATATCATTGTAAAAACAATGACCTATAATATCTTTGGCGCTAGATCTGGAGGAATTCCAGATCTAAAGGTCATCGCGGAGGTCATCAAAAAAGCAGATCCAGATCTTGTTGCGCTTCAGGAAGTCGATAAAAACTCTGACCGCAACAAACACAATGGCGATATTGCCAAAGCACTGGGCGAAATGACAGGTATGGATTATCATTTTGTGAAGGCTATTGATATAGCAGGTGGTGAATATGGCGATGCCGTACTTTCAAAACTTCCCGTAAAAGAAAAGAAAGGATTTAACTTGGAAGTCGATCCTGCTTTGGGAGGAGAAAGAAGATCTGTTGCACGCATATTGGTAGAAAAAGACGGCAAAGAATTCTATTTCATCAGTACGCATTTTGACCACTTAAGTGATGAACGAAACAGGATCAAGCAGGCCAATGATTTCAATGCACTATGTAAAACCTTTGGGAAACCGATGATTGTAGGTTCCGATTTTAATGCGCTACCAACATCTAATACGATGAACATCCTGAAGACCTATTTTACCGTTGGCTGTTTAAATGGAAACTGTAGCCAGTTTACTTTTCCTACCCCAACGCCAAACAGAACCATTGACTATTTGATCTATCAACCTCTGAATGCCTTTACACCTCAAATGTATTCGGTGTTCACGTGGGCGAATAAAGAATCGGACCATTACCCAGTAATCGCGAATTTTAAAATAAACTTTTAATTGAATTAGGATCTACCGGAAGAAATTTCGTTAGATCCTATTGAAAAAAACCAGAATTAAAATGGTTTTCAAAAGGATATCATGTTCTTTAGCGATGTAATCTTTAATGCTTTTCATCGCTAAGGACATATGTTCCTTTACCGTTTGGGTGGAAATCTCCAGATTACCTGCAATTTCTTTATAAGTCAAACCTTCCTCTCGAGACATTCTAAATATACGTTTCCGCTGAGGTGGTAAAGTATTTATCGCGAGATTGTAGATATTGGCATATTCCTTATCCAAAATCGTTCGCTCAACACATTCTCCCCCTTCGATCTGTTCATGTTCTGTGGCATCAACTTTTAACATGATGGAGGCACTGATCTGCTTTTTGATTTCTTTATAAACTAAATTTCTGGTTATTCGGAAGATGTAATGCCGAATGGGATGAGTGGTTTGTATACGTTCGCGTGCATTCCAAAGATTCAAAAAAGAATCATGAATAATATCATCGCAAATTGCTTCATCTTTTATATATTTTTTGACAAAATAATACAATTCTTTTGCCAGGCTATTGTAGATGAATACAAAAGCATCATGATCACTGTTTTTTAATCGTGAATTTAAACTAATGTCTGAAATATAGTCCAAAGTTTAGGCTCCTTCTCTACCCAAAATTAGGTATAACGTATTAAGTAATTGTTAAACCTAGTTTATCTAAAAATAATGTCCACCTTGTGGTTTTGAATTTGGTTATTTAATTAAATCAAATATAAGGTAATACACATTACATGTCAAGGAGAATTAACATAGATTTAATCGATATTAAACTTAAGCTTAATTAACTTCAGCCTTCACACTTTCCTCCTTGTTGAAAATCGTCGTTCCAATACTTGCCAAAACCACACAGGCCACAGATGCCCATTGCATACCGGTCAAGAATTCCCCTAAAAAGATCAAACCCGACAATGCCCCGAAGGCAGGCTGCAAGCTGGTCAGGATACTAAAGGTCTTTGCAGGCAATCGACCCAAGGCAAACATATCTAAAGAAAATGGCAGGGCACTAGAAAAGATCGCTACTCCAAGTCCTTTAAGGAATAAACTTGGGGTAACATCCATAATGGCGCCATCCCAAATGGCGAAAGGAACTATAAAAAAAGTAGCAATCAGCATGCCCGTACTTACAGCATGTCGGCCATCCATGATTTTGGAAACCTTTCCTCCTACCACAATATACACCGCCCAGAAAGTACCAGCTACAAAGGCCAATACCAATCCTATGATATCGATGGAATTATTCTGCCAGGGCACGATCAAAAGGATCCCTAAACAGGCTAGTAAGGCCCAAATCACATCCAACCATTTACGGGAAAAGGCAAAGGCCAGGAAAAGAGGACCGATAAATTCTATGGTTACACCTAAACCTAAAGGTATGCGCTGAATGGCCATGTAAAAGATCAGGTTCATTGCGGCAATCCCCAAACCGTAAATCGCACAGTACAACCACTGCTTTTTATTGAAGGAAAATATGGGTGGTCTATTGATCAACAACAATAATATAGCTGATAAACCAATTCTTAAGGTACTTGTTCCAATTGGACCAAGAGCGGGAAAAAGTTGTTTGGCAATGGATGCCCCACCCTGCACGCAGACCATGGATAATAAAGCAGCTGTAACAGCTAAATTGGCGTGTTTTAATTTCATTGCTATGGGAATTGCATGGCAAATATAGGTATTCCATGCCTTGTTTATTAAAGGAAAAGAAATGTTTATTTTTCGAATGCTTAGGTATATAAACACCTAGTAAAATCAGAGATTAAATAAAGTAAAAATATAAGCACAAAGAAAAAAGGAAGCGATAATATCGCTTCCTTCGTATTGAAGGATGTTTTGGCAGGCTCCTTCAACAGCTATATCCTACGGGGAATAGAATTAGCTAACTAAACATATATGGACAGGATTGTCAAATACTATTGATAAACACGTACATAGTCAATTTCATAAATGGCTTCATTGATGGAAGGATCAACATCACCACCAAAATACCCCCCCATGGCCATATTCAATATGATGAAAAAATCATGGTGAAATGGGTACTGAGGCGAACTTTTGAAAGTATGGTAAGCTTTTCCATCCACCTTGAAAATAATTTCATCCTTATTCCAATCCACAGAATACACATGGAAGTTTGTTGTTGCTGTAGCCAACTCTGTAGTCTTGGTCGTGGCATTTTCCCCATGATGTTCTGGATAATGTAAGGTTCCATGTATCGTGTTCAATTGCTTACCCACATGTTCCAGTATATCAATCTCCCCACATGCAGGCCAGATTTTTGTTTGGTAATTGCTACCAAGCAACCAACCGGCCGGCCAAGTTCCTTTTCCAACAGGCACTTTTGCACGGATCTCCACCCTTCCGTAAGTAAAATCAAATTTTCCGCGCGTTACTATTCGAGCCGAGGTATATCCATAACCTTCATAGTTCTCCTTAATCAATTTGATCTTTAAGGTTCCATCTGAAATATAGGAATTTGCTGAACGGTCGGTATAATATTGCTTTTCGGCATTTCCCCATCCATTCTCACCATTCCCAATTTCATGGGTCCATTTCTTGCTGTCCAAGCCCCCAGGAACATTGAATTCATCTGCCCAAACCAGCTTTTCTGGTCTTGAAAACTCCAATTCCTCCGTTTTAGAAATGGTAATTCCGTTGGCAGAACGTGCAGTAGCAGTAACTGTATACTTCCCTGCGATAGGATAGGTATATTCTACTTTTCCGGTTTTACTTACTTCCTTTTGGTTGTTGCCAAAATTGATTTCATAGGATAATGCATTATCCGCCTTTGCTTCAAAAATATACGTTCCACTTCCGGCTTCCTTTTCCGTAATTTGCAAGGTTAAATTTGAAGGCGCATCTCCTGCTGGATCACTCCCCTTATTGCTACAACTGATTACCCCTGACAAGGCAATGATCAATATCCAAAATCTATACATCGTTATTTTGCTTTAAGTTTAACATACCAGGCAAGACCATCTCGACCAATGGTCCGCAATTGCATTTCCGTATCCGTTCGTTTTAGGATTTGGTATCGATGGGATCCCATATAATTACCAACAAAACCCAATTTTGAGAATACGATAAATTCTGTTGTTTCGGAACCATCATATCCAAATGCTTCCGAATAATCTGCTGCTTTTGGTCCTAATAACGTAAAATCACCACCTCCAGTTAAGGTATTATCGAAATCACGCAGAAAATCCTTATTCCCAAAAATGGAACCATTGGTTTTGTGCGTAAAACTACCAGAGGCTGTAAAGGTGTACTCATCATCATATATGCCCAAACCTTTTTTATCCAATGGTGGTGCAGCCCACCATATGGGTTCCATTCCATCACTAGGTCCTACTCCAAGATGACCATAGGCTAAGGAATCTAAAGCCCAAGTTTTGCTGGACCCGCCAGTTAGCATGGCTACCAATTCTGGATTAGGAATAAAATCACGTTGAACGGTTATTTCCTGTGTCGTTTCAGAAGAAACGCCCGCTCTTCCATAAGCGATTACCTTTACTTTAAATGTTTCTACACCTACGTGTTTATAGGCGTGCTGGAAGCTATTGGTGGTAGAAGTGATGGGATTGGAACCATCTGCAAAATCCACCCGATAGGTAAATGCATGATCGGCATTTACAGTTAGGGACACTTCTCCAGATCCATCCCCATTGGGATGGGTTGCATCCTTTCCTTTGATATCAAGCTGTAGTTGAGGCGTTGAAGGTGTATCGATGTTTCCAAAGGTAAAGGTCTCCTCCTTACAGCTATAGAGCCCCAAGAAGCAAATCATGGCTATTAAAAAATTCTTTTTCATGGTTTAATAATTAGGGTTTTGTTCAAGATTTGAAATCCGCACTTCATCCAAAGGGATAGGATAGACTTCATGCTTACCGACTACGAATCCCAAGGATTCCAGCCTGGAAGCTGCCATGCCCGTGCGCACAAGATCGAAGTAACGGTCGCCTTCCATGGCCAATTCCAATCGACGTTCCGACAGAATTGCATCGTATAAGGATGCTCCTGCTGCATTCACATCATGGTTATTATTTCCAAAAGCTCTCCTGCGAACCAGGTTAAGATAATCCTTAGCTTTGATATCATTTGGCGAACTGCTTTTGTTCCAAGCCTCAGCAGCCATCAACAACACCTCGCTATAACGTATGATGCGAAAATTGTTTAGGTAATTCAATTCCACCTGACCTGATGTCTGACCTTTTCTAGGCTGATATTTTTGGGAATACAATCCTGTATTTTTATATGGTGCAACCTGATAGGAAATACCATAGGATGGATTAGCGGCAGCATAGGCATCGATATCCAGGATGGTTGCATTTTTCCGTTGGTCGCCTGCTTCATAAGCTGAAGCTAGATTACCTGCAGGAAGGTTGGTACTCCATCCGGCCGCATAAGGCATAGCATCAGTTCCTGCTAAACCGCGGATTCCACATTGCTGAACCGCAAAATTACCCTGTCCGCGCATCGGTGCATCCCAATTATAATAAGGGAAGGTATTGGTATACTGAATTTCAAACACGGATTCGGGACCATTCTCTCCAGCTTGGAGAAAAATGGAAGCGAAATCTGAAACCAAAGAGAAAGCATTCGACGTGATTATACTTTCCAAAACAGGGGCCGCTTGATCATATTTTTTCTGGTAGAGGTAAACTTTTCCCAACAAAGCCTGTGCAGCGTATTTTGTAATTCTACCCTTTTGCTCTTGAACTGGAGATAGATTTCCAATAGCATCCAACAAGTCCTTTTCAATCTGTTCGTAAACCTGCTCCTTGCTGGAACGCTGGATTTGCCGAGACTCATCTAGACTTAATCGTCGATCCGCAAACAAAGGTACACCTCCGAATAAACGGACCAACGTAAAATAATAATATGCCCTCAGAAAACTGACTTCGCCATAAAGGGCATCCTTTCCATTAAAATTGACTGCTCGGCCCAATGGATTTTGATCCCGATATTGGGTCATGAAATTTGCCCGATTAATCCCTTCATAAGCAGACTGCCAGAGTTCCCTCAATGTAGCATTTTCAGGATTCACCGTAAAATCATCCACCTGTTGCAATGCAATCACATCCGATGCACTTTCTCCACCAGCTACCGCATTGTCCGAAGCAATATCTCCGATCGGAACAACTTGGTTCAACCATTGCAAAGGAGTATAAACCGAGATTGTCATTGTCCGATAATCATTCTCATCCTGCAGGTAGGTTGTCGCAGCAATTCTGAAATCATCTTTAGGACTATATTCGACCCATTTCTTGCAGGAAGTTGTACCCAATCCCAGCAAGGCAATGAAAACTAAAGGTTTTGCGAATTTATAGGTATGTTTTTGAATGTTCATGACTTAAAATTTAAAATTAGCACCAAAAGAAAAAGTCCTCGCTTGTGGATATGCCCCACGGTCAACACCTGTATTCATGATTCCTCCAGGCAATTCCGGATCATATCCTAGATAGTTGGTAAACGTGAATGCATTTTTAACCTGCGCGAACAGGCGGATAGATTTCACGTATTTTGAAAGCTGTGGATTTTCCAATGTATAACCCAATTGAAGGTTCTTCACCTTTAGGAAGGATCCATCTTCCACGAATCGGTCAGAAACTCTATTGTTATTGTTCGCATCCGTAAAGGAATATCTTGGATAACGAGCGTCATTCGTACTGTTTGGACCTGTCCATCGGTTCAGGATACTGTTCGGTTTATTGGAATAATTGGCATTCCGTTCATATGCGCGGTACAGATCATTACCGAAAGAACTATATAAGAAGGCGGAGAAATCAATCATTTTATAAGAAAGGTTCAAGCTCAAACCCAAGGTCATGCTTGGGAATGGATCGCCTATTTTGGTCATATCCGAAGCATTGATCACGCCATCTTCATTGATATCCATAAATTTGATATCCCCGGGTCTAGCGCCATCCTGTTGAGCCCATGCATCAATTTCATCTTGATTTTGGAACAATCCAGCAGTTTTATATCCATAGAAATAACCTGGTGTCTCCCCTTTTTCAAAAACGGTTACTGTCTGCGACTGACCATTGAAATAACCCCCGCCAATGATTTTTGCAGTGCCATCGTCATTGGTCGCTGTTACTTTATTCTTTGCTGTGGTAATGGTCAATGCAGAACCAAATTTCCAGTTGGATCCGTAATTGTCGTTATACCCGAAGGTGATATCCAAACCATCTGTTTGGGTAGAACCAATATTTGCCGTAGGGATGGCAACTGTGCCCAGGTAAAGCGAGGCAGAAGGGGTAAACAATAGACCATCAACAGTTTTATGAAAATAATCAGCATCCAAGCTGAATTTGTTATTTGCAAATTGAAGGTTGAATCCCACGTTGGCCTGTACCTGTTTTTCCCAAGCTAAGCTTGGATTATCAATGGAGGTTAGGCTAGATCCCGAATAAAAAACACCCGAGAAATTATATCCATTGGAATTTGCATTTGGTCCATAAACTGGTCCTCCAGTACTGATTCCAGCAAATTGAGGACTTACATTTTCATTTCCGATCGTACCGTAACTTGCTCTGATTTTGAATAGGTTTATGAATTCCGATTGAAAGAAATCTTCATTTGAAACAACCCATCCAAGAGAACCAGATAGGAAATTCGCAAATTTATTGTTAGATCCGAAAGCATAGGATCCATCCCTGCGCATGGACACCGAAGCCAAATAACGTTCATTAAAATCGTAATTGACACGCCCAAAATATGAAAGATTCTTTCGGAAATATTGTCCATAACTTCCATCACGTCCATCCGTACGTTCGGAAGAATTTGCCCCAGTTGCTGCACTGAAATCTGCGAACTCCCAAGAATTATAGGGAACATCTTGTCGGGTTGCAGACATACCATTTCCAGTAGCCTTAAAAGCCGACATCCCTAAAACAGTCTCAAAATTATGCAATTCATTCACCTTAAAATCATAATTCACGAAGTTTTCCCAGGTATAATTAAAGTATTCATTCTTATTATGGCTCACACTATTGTGTTTGCCCGTAACAGTAGAACCGTCCGCATTCATGGAATTATCCACATTATTTACACCATAGAATACCAAAGGATTGAAGGTTTTTCCATTATCATCATATCTGGAATAACCAAACCTGGAAGTAAATCGAAGATTGTGAAGGAGACTATAGGTGAGCTCACCCTTCCCATAGATCTTATTACCCCGGTAGGTATTATAAGTGTTATCCAATTTGGTCAAAGGATTGAAAATTTCGGATAACAATAAGGTACTGAAACCATATTGACCGACGATATTCGGATCAGTATTGTACAAAGGGACAGTAGGGTCATAATTCAACGCACTACCAAGAATAGAGTTGAACGAGTTTTCCTGAATACCTTTGCTATTGATCAATACATAGCTCGTATTTAATGTAAATTTCAGTTTATTGCTCAAATCATAACTCATATTGGCCGTACCAGTGGCACGATTGAACCTGGATTTATCATAACCACCAACAATACCTCCCTGCCCCAACCAACCGGCTGATAGAAAGTAAGTGGTTTTTTCACCTCCACCATTTGCTGTAAGGTTATAGGATTGATCCAATGGTTTTTCAAAAACCATCTCCTGCCAGTCAACGCCTTCACCAAAAACAGTGATATCCGGGAAAATAGCGTTTCCACCAGCAGCAATGCTTCCTTCGTTAATGATCCCTGCATATTCTGTGGCATTGAGCATATTTATTTTTTTCACAGCCTCTTGGTAGCCGACATTTGTATTGATACCAATTTGTACAGGAGCATTCTTACGTCCAGATTTCGTGGTGACAACAATAACCCCATTGCCGCCTTTGATTCCGTAAATTGCAGTTGTAGCAGCGTCCTTTAAAACATTGATAGACTCAATATCCGTGGAAGATATGGCATTGAGATCGTCCAAGGATTGCGGTACGCCATCAACGATAACCATCGGATCTGTCCCTGAAAAGGATGGGATACCACGCACAAGGACGGTTGGTTTAGATCCTGGAGTTCCTCCTTGTATAACATTAACCCCAGATGCTCTTCCCTGCAATGCTTCCTCTACGCGCGTAGGTCTCAATTTTTCAATATCTTCACCTTTCACTGTCGAGATCGCACCTGAAACCTTGGTAATTCGCTGCGTTCCATAACCTACTACAACAACATCCTCAATCAGACTGGCATCGCTGGCTTCCAATTGGATGTTTAAATTCCTCGCATTTGCTGTTAAAGTAATGGTTCTGTCTTCATAACCTACATAAGTTATGATCAATTGATTACGTGGTTGAGCAGATATTTCAAATCTACCCTGACCATCCGTACTGGTCGCTTTGTTGGTACCCAAGATCCGGACAGTAGCCCCAGATATGGTTTCGGCAAGCGCATTTCTCACAACACCAGTATAAGATTGCTCCTGCACTTGGGCTTTGGCCATAGAAGGCATCACAAAGGTCAATAGGAGCATCAGGTTGCAAACATACATATGCCACTTGCATTTGTTGATTAGGTAAAATAACATCATGTTTAATTGCTGTTTATAAATGGTTAAAATTTCTGAAGGCATACTTAGCAGTCGCACATCAATATCCCAAAGTTAATGTAGAATGCTTTACCCACCAATTTTTCACACCCTATAATGCCACTACAAAATAAATTTATACTATTGTAAATCAGATAATTAAAATACTACATATATTTGTATTGAAAAAAAGAGAATCTAACCAATTAAAATATGACCAATTTCTATTCTAGGGTTTTTCTTTTATTAGTAACTCTCCTACCCTGCTTGACTGTTATGGGACAGAAGAACATTGGTGTAGCCAAGATTGTTAACATCAGCCATTTTGATATGGATGCCGGTACCCAAAATTGGCAGATTCAGCAAGATAGTGCTGGTACTATGTATATTGCCAATAACAATGGGCTGATCACCTTCAACGGGAAAGAATGGAAATCCTACCCCATTCCGAACCATACTATTCTTCGTTCGCTGAAAATCATAGATCAGAAAAGAATTTACGCCGGTGGTCAAGGTATGTTCGGATATTTTATCCCCCACAATTCAGGTTTACAGTATGTCGATTTAACAAAACTAATACCGAAGGAACATCAAGATTTTGGAGACACTTGGAGGATTGAACAATTTGAAAACCACATATTCTTTCAAACATCCAGATATATTTTTCAATATGATGGAAAGAAGATAACAGTTTTACCTGCAGCAAGAGGAACAGAATGGTCTTTCCTTGCCAAAAATCAGGGACGGTTATACATAGCAGAAAAGGACAAACTTTATGAATGGAAGCAAGGGAAACTAACCCTTATTCGAAAAGATATTTTTGCCTATATCACAGGGCTGACCGATCTAGGTAAGGAGGGCATTTTGGTAAGTTTATTGACAGAACAAGCATTTCTTATCAAAGATAATGGAACGAGTCCTTTCCATTTACCCTCGGAAATAGTCAACCAACAAGTAAATAGTATCAGTGAATTGGAAAACGAGCAATATGCGATCGGAACTGTCTCTAATGGTCTTTATATTGTTGATAAAAATTGGAAAATCATACAGAATATCAATAGCTCAGATGGTTTAAGGAACAACACTGTGCTATCGAGCCTAGTGGATAAAAATGCAAGGCTTTGGCTTGGTTTGGACAATGGCATCGCGATAATCGATGCCAATTCAGCCATCAGAAATATATACCCTCTACCTCAAGTTCCGATGGCCAGTTATACCTCTTCGGTATATGACAACAAATTATTCATTGGGACCACCGATGGGGTCTATCAAACGACTATTGATCCTGATGCAAGGGATTTATCCTATTCCTCCCACGCATTCAAAAAAATGCAGAATAGCAAAGGACAGGTATGGAATTTCGCCATTACTTCAGGTGAGTTCTACATGCTGCACCACACAGGTACTTACCATTATCAGAACAACAACTTTGTACAGATGAACCAATTAGGTTCCTGGCTAGTGAAGGAAACAAAAGATAAACAACTTTTGATCGGGACATATAATGGTCTTTTTAGTTCTTCTAACGGCTTAAAAGACCTGATGCTGCTAGGAAAAATGGATGAATCCATGCGTTTTCTACAATTGGAGAAAGATGAACGATATGCTTGGACCTCGCATCCTTATCGAGGGGTATATCGATATCATTTGGAAAATCCACAAGAAAAAGCGAAACTATATGGTCATGAAGAAGGTTTGCCAGCCCAAATCAACAATTACGTCTACAAAATCAAAGATCAGATTTTGGTCACCAACCCTCAAGGGATTTATCGTTTCGACCACCATAAGAACCGGTTCATTAGAGATGAATATTGGAATGCGCTCTTCGGAAATAATGCTATCATCTATCTGAAAGAAGATCAACAAAATCGAGTATGGTTCGTTAGTGAAGAAAGATTAGGAGTTCTAGATTTAAGCACTAAAAAAATAACCTTTTTCCCTGAACTCGAAAAGAATATGATAGGTGGATTCTACCATATCAATCCTGTTGACGGGAAGAATATCTTAGTTGGGTCCTACAATGGGTTATTTCACATCAATTATGAGGTTTACCGCTCCAGAATGGAGAAGCCGGTCATATCCTTCAATAAGATTTTAGTGAGTAACCAGGTAAAAGACAGCATATTGATGAACGGTTATTTCAGTAGCCAGTTAAGTGAAACCAAAAAACAGGATCAGGAATTATGGATGCCTCCGGCTTTCAATTCCATTATTTTGGATATCTGTAACCATGATTTCCAAAAAGATGCCATGCAGTATGCTTATCGAATACAAGGGCAGGGTGATTGGTCTAACTGGACATCGGAATCTACTCGGACCTTCGGGAACTTAAAACCTGGAAAATATGTTTTTGAGGTGAAGGCCAAAAACCGATATGATCAAGAATCCGAAACACTTTCCTATACCGTCAACATCAATAAACCTTGGTACCAAAGTCTTTGGGCGATAATCATTTATTGCTGTCTTGGTTTAGGATTAGTTTATCTCGGTTATACACTTTACCTAAACCAACTTTGGAAGCAAAAAGAACGTTTTGAAAAAAAGCAAAGGGACCTCACCTACCTTCATGAATTGGAAAGTCGGGATAAAGAACATAAGATTACCGAGCTGGAAAAAGAAAAGTTACAAAATGATCTGATGTACAAAAACAAAGAATTGGCTTCCATCACCATGAATATTTTTAGAAGGAGCCGTCTAATGGATCGAATGAAACTGGAAATGGAAGAAGTAATCGCCAATATCGATAACAGGGAGACGAAAAACGAAGTGGAAAAAATCGTCAAAAAATTAGTGGACCATTCGAAACAGCGGGATGATTGGGAGCAGTTCTCCCTACATTTCGATGCCATCCATGCTAATTTTTTGAAGAAAATAAAGAATAAATATCCTGCCCTAACAGCAACCGATCTTAAACTCTGTGCTTATATCAAACTCAATATGTCCAGCAAGGAAATTGCCCAGATATTGCATATTTCGCCTAAAGGTGTGGAGGTCGCTCGCTATCGATTACGGAAAAAACTAAACTTGGATCAGCAGGCCAATCTTGCGGATTTTCTGAATGATATTTAACCCACACTGGCAACAATTAATTTTAAATAATTTTTATTTCCATGAAATAATCCCTAGCTTAGTCGAAACTTTAGGGGTGTCTGCAAGGATTGCAGGCTGAGATTTTACCCTTTGAACCTGATCTAATTCATATTAGCGTAGGGAAAAGTAGAACTCAACATGGGTGCGTATCTGCAACCTTGCGGCGTTCCTAAAGTTTATCAAAAAAGATAAACATAGGAATGGAAATCAGCATCAACCAAGAAAAAATTCATTTTGAAATTGCTCCAGCGTCGATCCAAGAATTACTGGAACAACATTACCCAACTTTAACATCAGGTTTTGCCATTGCCCTCAACCAACAGGTAGTGCCGAGGGATCTCTGGAAATCCACCCCTATCCAATCTCAAGATCAAATACTAATCATTTCGGCCACCCAAGGTGGTTAATATTCATTTTTCATACCCCATATTATGAACGAGCAAAGCATAAGTACGAGTCCATTTCCCAATTCCAGAAAGATTTATGTTTCTGGAGAACTGTTCCCTATCCAGGTTCCCATGCGTGAAATCAGCCTTAGCCCAACCAAATTAAGCAAAGGTGGCGTGGAGGAAAACCCAGCCATTACGGTCTATGATACCTCTGGTCCATACACCGATAGCAACGAAACCATCGATGTACGCAAAGGACTGAAAAGGGTTCGGGAGCAATGGATCATCGATCGAGGTGATGTGGAAGAGTTAACACAGATCAGCTCCGAATATGGAAAAGCCAGGTTAGCAGACCCTAAATTGGATGAACTCCGCTTTTCCTACGCACATAAGCCCCTAAGGGCATTGCCGGGCAAAAATGTGACCCAATTACATTATGCCCGAAAAGGGATCATCACCCCCGAAATGGAATATATCGCTATAAGGGAAAACCAGCGCATAGAGCAGATAGAAGCTGCTCCAGCCGCATTGCAGCAACAACACCCAGGCGAAAGTTTTGGTGCAAGAACCCCGAAAACTAGAATCACCCCTGAATTCGTTCGGGAGGAGATTGCAGCAGGACGTGCGATCATTCCCAATAACATCAACCATCCTGAAAGTGAGCCCATGATCATCGGACGTAACTTCCTCGTAAAAATCAATGCCAATATTGGCAATAGCGCGGTAAGTTCCAGCATCGAGGAAGAAGTGGAAAAGGCTGTTTGGGCATGCCGTTGGGGTGCAGATACCATCATGGATCTGTCGACAGGAAAAAACATCCATGAAACTAGAGAATGGATCATCCGCAACTCCCCTGTTCCGATCGGTACTGTGCCTATCTATCAAGCCCTAGAAAAAGTGAATGGAGTGCCAGAGGACCTGACCTGGGAAATTTTCAAGGACACCCTGATCGAACAGGCAGAACAAGGCGTGTCCTATTTCACCATCCATGCAGGAGTACGATTGAAATACATCCACCTGACTGCCAATAGGGTAACTGGGATTGTATCCAGAGGTGGATCCATCATGGCAAAATGGTGTTTATACCATCATCAGGAAAGTTTCTTGTATACGCAGTTTGAGGAGATCTGTGAGATCATGAAACAATATGATGTGGCCTTTTCCTTAGGCGATGGCCTGCGACCGGGATCGATTGCTGATGCCAATGATGCGGCCCAGTTCGCAGAGTTGGAAACCTTGGGAGAACTGACCAAAATTGCTTGGAAACACGATATTCAAGTGATGATTGAAGGACCAGGTCACGTGCCTATGCACATGATCAAAGAAAATATGGAGAAGCAGTTGGAGGAATGTGATGAAGCGCCTTTCTATACCTTAGGACCATTGACAACCGATATAGCGCCAGGTTATGACCATATTACCTCAGCCATCGGAGCGGCCATGATCGGTTGGTACGGATGTGCCATGCTTTGCTATGTAACTCCCAAAGAACACTTGGGATTACCGAATAAAAAAGATGTGAAAGATGGTGTCATCACCTATAAACTAGCTGCCCATGCCGCTGATCTGGCCAAAGGACACCCTGGAGCCCAATACCGAGATAATGTATTGAGCAAGGCGCGATTTGAATTCCGTTGGGAGGATCAATTCAACCTTTCCTTGGATCCGGATACCGCAAGGGAATTCCATGATGAAACCTTACCTGCTGATGGGGCGAAAATAGCGCATTTCTGCTCCATGTGCGGACCGAAATTCTGCTCGATGAAAATCACCCAGGAAATTCGGGAGGCCACGGAAGAAGGCATGTTGGAGAAGTCAAAAGAATTTATTGAATCTGGAAAAGAGATCTATATATGATCGTCGTGATTTCAGAAGAGCAGTATGTTCCATCGGAATTGCAGCATTGGTTGGCCTTATTTGATGCAGGACTGGAAAATCTCCACCTACGCAAATACGGCTTACCAGATCAGCTCATGCTGTCTCTTCTGAATCAAATACCTAATATGTTCAGGAAATACCTGGTAATGCATAGCCACCAGCATTTGGCTGCTGAATTAGGAATCGAAAGGGCACATCTCAAAAGAGAGGGATCGATCGAAATGGAATATCAAACCTTCAGGAAATCCTGTTCCACCCATAGCCTGGAAGAATTTAACCAATTGACCTGCGCTTGGGAATATGCTTTTTTAGGTCCTTTTTATTCGAGTATTTCCAAACCGGGATACCAAGCAAACCCGGATCTGGCAAATGCTTTAGCGATTACCCAAAGACAAAACTACCATACAAAACTGATTGCGCTCGGTGGAATCTCCAAAAAGCAAATCTCAAAACTATCCAGGTTCGATATCGATGGAATAGCCTTAAAAGGAGGTATCTGGCAATCTGAAAACCCAGCACAAAGTTTTAAAGAAATACAAAAACAATATCTAAATGAAAAAGGGAAAATCAATTCCTAGGTTACAATATATCTCCCAAGGCCATACAGAAACCGATCAGCTCACAGGCATACAGCGGGTTCTGGATGCTGGAATCAAATGGGTTCAAGTTCGGTGGAAAGAGGCCGATCTTACGGTACTAAAAAATCTTCTGGAAATAGTCAAACCTAAATTTCAATCCTATAATGCTTATTTATGCATCAATGATCATGTGGAATTGGCAAAGGAATTCGAAGCGGATGCCTTACACCTTGGCCTAAATGATTCCCCCATATTAGAATCAAGGACAATTTTAGGATCGGACACCTTGATTGGAGGAACCGCAAATACCTTCCAGGATATAAAACAAAGGATCGAAGAAAAAGTGGATTATATTGGATTGGGCCCACTACGATTCACCAGCACCAAAAAATCACTAAGCCCCATCCTTGGCTATCAAGGCTATGAAGAAATCTTCGAAAATCTAAGGATGCAAGAACTTTCCTGCCCTCCCATCTTTGCTATTGGCGGAGTGGAATGGGAAGACACGGATATCCTGCAACATTTAGGCCTCTACGGCTTTGCGGCTTCCAATCTATTTTTAAAAGAACCTATACCTTCAGAACTAATTCTATGAAACCCTTAATTATTGCCGATAAAACATTTGATTCACGCCTATTCTTGGGAACAGGCAAATACGGAAGCCATAACCTGATGCGTGAATCCATATTAGCCTCCGGTTGCAACATGGTCACCATGGCCCTAAAACGCTTGAACATGCAAGAAAAAGAAGATTTCTTTTTACAGGCGATGGAAATCCCAGGCATGAACTGGCTACCAAATACCTCAGGTGCTCGAACTGCCGAGGAAGCTATTTTTGCCGCTCAATTAGCGCGAGAAGCATTAGGCACCAACTGGCTGAAGTTAGAAATACATCCCGATCCCCGCTATCTACTTCCAGATCCGATCGAAACATTGAAGGCGACGGAAGAATTGGCAAAACAAGGATTTATTGTCCTGCCCTACATCCATGCTGATCCAGTTCTCTGTAAACGATTAGAAGACGTAGGCACCGCAGCTGTGATGCCGCTTGCGGCCCCTATCGGTAGCAATAAAGGCCTAAAAACCATGGATTTTTTAGAGATCATCATCGAACAGAGCCAGGTTCCAGTCATTGTGGATGCCGGAATCGGTGCCCCCTCTGATGCCGCCAAAACCATGGAAATTGGAGCAGATGCCGTATTGGTCAATACAGCCATTGCGACAGCTAATGATCCCATCCTAATGGCCACAGCCTTCAAAGAGGCAGTAAATGCCGGAAGAATAGCTTATGAATCTGGATTAGCACCGACTAAAAGCAAGCATGCAGCAGCTTCTTCCCCTTTAACCTCCTTTTTATTCGATTGATAATCAATAGTTATGCTAATCAATTCAAATTATCAGTAGCTATGCTAAACAAATCAAATTATCAGCAGGTATTCCAACAATATGCCTGGGAAGATATCAAAGCAACGATCTATGAGGCTACAGCAAATGATGTTTCCCGAAGCTTGGGCAAAACCAGATTGGATGTTTCCGATTTCATGAACCTTATATCACCAGCGGCCGAACCTTTTTTGGAAGAGATGGCTTTTCGATCCATGCAACTGACCCAACAACGATTCGGAAAAACCATACAGTTATATGCTCCGTTGTACCTCAGCAATGAATGCCAGAATATCTGTACCTACTGTGGCTTCAGTATGGACAACAAGATAAAACGAAAGACACTGTCCGATAGCGAATTGCTCTTGGAAGCTTTTGCCTTAAAGGCCATGGGTGTTAACCATGTCCTGTTGGTATCCGGAGAGGCTAATAAAATCGTGGACACCCCCTATTTCCTGCATGCTATAGAACTTTTGAGACCACATTTTGCGCATATCTCCTTGGAAGTACAGCCGTTGGACCATCAAGATTATGAAGTATTGCAAAAAGCAGGGCTACATTCCGTGCTGGTCTATCAGGAAACCTATCATCAGGAGGTTTACAAACAATACCATCCCAAAGGCAAAAAATCAAACTTTTCCTATCGATTGGATACCCCCGATCGCATCGGAAAGGCTGGTATCCACAAAATGGGCTTGGGCGTTTTATTGGGTCTGGAAGACTGGCGTATCGACAGTGCTTTGAACAGCTTCCATCTGGAATATTTACAGAAGACCTACTGGCGGACCAAATATTCGGTTTCCTTTCCCCGCTTGAGACCGGCCCAAGGTATTATGGAACCTAATTTTATCATGGAGGATAGGCACCTGCTCCAGCTGATCTGTGCCTATAGGATCTGGAATCCCGATCTGGAAATTTCCCTTTCCACTCGAGAGGATCAGAAATTCAGGGATCATATCATTCCTTTAGGAATTACCCATATGAGTGCCGCCTCCAAGACCAACCCGGGGGGATATGTGGTCGATCCGGAATCCTTGGAACAATTCGAGATCTCGGATGAGCGATCCATGGATGATATTCGAAAGTTGATTCGAACAGTGGGATATGAACCGGTAATGAAAGATTGGGATAAGGTTTACTCCTCATTTGCATGAAAAAGGAAGATCCGTTTTTACGATATAGCCGTCAGGTGTTCATCGAGGAGATTGGTGTTGCTGGGCAACGCAAAATTATGGCCTCCAAGGTTCTGGTGATCGGCGCCGGTGGATTAGGTTCGGCTATTATTCCTTATCTGGCAGCCGCTGGGGTTGGATGCATTGGAATTATGGACCATGACCTTTTGGAATTGCATAACCTTCAAAGACAGATCATCCATGAAGAAAAAAACATCGGGCAATCAAAGGCACATAGTGCCACTCTATTTGTTAAATCATTGAACTCTGGTATAACGGTCCACACCTATCCCTTTGCTCTGGATCAGGCCAATATGGCCTCCATAATCAATAAGTACGATATTATATTGGATGGCTCAGACAATTTCGAAACACGCTATTTGATCAATGATGGCTGTGTTCAATATCAAAAACCATTGGTTTATGGAAGTATAGAGGGTTTTCAGGGGCAACAAACCGTATTCAACTATCAAGGCGGAAAAAATCTGAGGGACCTATTCCCCCAGGCAGAAGAGCCAAATTATCAGCCAACATGTGATAGCCTCGGCGTATTAGGACCATTAGCAGGCATCGTTGGCAACATGATGGCTTTACAGGCCCTAAAAATAGCAGCTGGTTTACCTGTTACGATAAACCAACTGACCATCGTTGATGGCTACTATTGGCGATTTACGACAGTGAATTATTAATCCTCTCGCGAACCATCATCGGCCATTCGAACTATTTTTGGTGAAAAATTGGCCACAATATCCACCAGTTCTTCTTGGGCGGCCATCACGGTATGAATATCCTTATAGGCCATTGGTGCCTCGTCCATATTAGATCCGATAAGGGTAACTCCCTGATCGTTCAACATTTGCAGCATGTCCTGTTTTTTCAGGTTCTTAATGGCTTGGGTACGGCTCATCTGACGACCTGCTCCATGGGAAGCAGAGTTGATCGACGATTCCACTCCTTTCCCTCGAACCAAGAAGCCGTCGGATGCCATGGATCCTGGGATAATCCCAAGGACACCCTCTGCTGCAGGAGTAGCTCCTTTTCGGTGCACCATCAGTTCTTTGCCTTTATATTGCTCTTTCCAAGCGAAATTATGATGGTTTTCAATTTTGGCCATCCTATCTACCCCCAAATCCTTCAACACCTTTTCATGGATCACCTCATGGCAGGCTGATGCATAATCACCCGCCAGGTTCATGGCGTTCCAATATTCCTGACCGGCTTCTGTATCCATTCCCAAATACGCTAAATGTTGTGCTTGGTAAGGGAGTTTACAAAGCTCTTTAGCCAATTTGGTATAATGTCCGGCAATGGTAGCGCCAAGTCCACGAGAACCAGAGTGGGTCAACAAAGCGAGGTATTTCCCTGCAGGGATACCTAATTCCTGGTCCTCTTGCTCAAAATTAATCGACCCAAATTCTACGAAATGGTTCCCCCCTCCTGAGGACCCCAACTGTGTCCAAGCCTTATCCTTCAAATTCGAAATAAAGGGGATTTCCTGGAATAAGGAATTTTCCAACACTTCATGATCCAATCGCTCATGCTTTAAAAAACCATTGCCAGCTCCAAACCGGGTGTTCTGCAAGATGATCTTTTTTAGCCAATCGTGTTTTTCCAGTAAGGCAACATCTTCCATATCAAAGATGGATAAGGCCATTCGACATCCAATATCCACCCCTACAGCATAAGGAATAATGGCATTTTCCGTTGCCAATACCCCGCCGATTGGTAAACCATATCCCTGGTGGGCATCAGGCATCAAAGCACCCGCTACCGACACCGGTAATCGCATGGCAACATCCATCTGCTTTCTTGCCCCTTCTTCAATGTGTTCTTCCCCATATACGGCATAGGCATCCGTTGATTCTTTTAATGGAATGATGCTGGTGTCCTTTTCCTCGGGAAACAATAAGGCTTTCGCCAAGGGTTCGAAAATCGCGTCTTCCGAAAAGGATTCCGGATCAGCTAAAACCTCTTTAAATTTCTGAAGCATTTCATCACGTTTTAATCCATGACGCTTGCTATTGATCTTTAGGGCAATACCTAATGCACGGTTTTCTTTATAACCTAAGGCTAATAAATCATTCCCATTTATACGTTTATTTTCCATTTTTTGTTTTCCTTTCTTCTTTTTAAAATTGCTAGGGACGAATTTCCCTAGCAAACTTCTTTATTTAACGAACAATTGTTTTAACTGGTCTAATACCTGGCCATTACCTGAAACCGAGATATTATTGATCTTTTCGGAGATCTTCTCCATGTATTCCATTTCTTTCAACCGGAACAACATGTTATTCTCTTCCAATAGTTTAGCCGTGTTCAATAAACTTCTGGTCGAAGCTGTTTCTTCCCGCCGGGTGATGATATTGGCTTGCGCCCTTTTTTCAGCAATCAACACCTGATTCATGATATCCCGTACATCGCCAGGTAAAATGATATCCTTAATCCCTACATAGAACAATTTCAATCCCAATTCCTCCACCTTCAATTGAAAGTTCTTGAAAAAATAGGAAGAAATTCCTTCTCTATTTTCCATCAAACCATCCAAGCTAAAGTTTCCAATGTATTCCCGCAATCCAAATTGCATCAATGCATAAAGTTGATTGTTAAAATCCCTATTATCCAAAAGGGCTTTATAGATATCTTCCACTTGATACTGCACGATAAAATTGACCCGGATCTGGGCTTTGTCCTTGGTTAAGATCTCTTGTCCAGGCACATCCATCTGAACGATCCGCAAATCCACTTTTTTGATTTCGATCTGTATGCTGTTTTTCCAAAAATAATAGCTTCCCGGCAACAATTCCTGTTTAAACATACCATCCACAAAAAGCAAACCCTTCTCTTCTGGATTTATGGTAAACATTCGCACAAAACACTTTAATTGGGATTTTTCAAGCAAATCTCTCTTTATAGATGTTGGGATTTCCAATGTGCTTATATCATACTTTTCGAAACTGTTCTGTTGCAAACCTTTCCAAAAGAAATACCGTCCGGCACCCAAGACCTGATATAAATTACCATTGATCCTATGTAAGGCAATTTCCATATCCGGAACCTCGATGACATCAACCAATTCGGCAAAGCCTGGAATGGTTAACATCAGATCCATGTCGAATGGCATTTGCACCACTCCGCTCATTTCATAAACAGCAAGCTTCTCGCCCATCCATAACCAATATTTTCCAGTGGTTAAGATGCGTTCAACGGCATTGTTTTTCAATACCAAGCCTACTTCGTTTTTGTTGATGTTAATCCTTTTCATTTTATTTCATTTTTGGTTTTAATTCGATATGTTAACAACCTCTTTTCATTTTACAGCTTCTCTTTTCCTTGTTCATCCCTTGGACAACGGGGATAAGAGGTAAATCCTTTTGCAATTATATACGCTTATGATTTAGGGTATAAATCCGAAGGAATAGCTCAAATCCGCTGGTCATTCAATGGATTGTTACAGATCCTTTCGTCCGCATTGCTGCAGGTTAGAAGATCCTAACGGAACAAGGAATCGATCTGCTTTTCATGTATTTTAGCTTTACCAATTAAGCAACATTGCTTTCGCAAAGACAGGACTCGAACCTGCATATAATTCAACAATCCCTTTGTTGAATGGAGTCAGCAAGCCAACTCTTGATCAGTATACAGTCTATAAATCTATAGCTGCACTATCCTGCTATTCAGAAACAGTAAAATGAATCAAAGAACTTGGTCATATCTGACACTACAAAGATGGGGCTACTACTGCGCAGGGTAATTGCGCAATAGAGGAAAATGCTAAAAATTTTTAAAAAATATGCTAAACAGCTGATTTAATGAAACATATATTTTAATATTTCATTATCTCTTGGAAAGTAACAGAACAAATACGCAAATAGATTGCGTAGTGAAATCCATTTCATTACATTTATGTTAGCGAATAACCAGATGAAATAACATGTCAAGCAATAAACTCGCCTTAATACGCTATAAAACGATCGACCAATGCTTAAAGCAGCGGCATCGAAAATGGACCTTGGAAGACCTGATGGAAAAAGTATCGGATGCCTTGTACGAATTGGAGGGGATAACTTCTGGCGTTAGCAAAAGGACCATACAGGGAGACATCCAATTGATGCGTAGTAACAAATTGGGTTATAATGCACCGATAGTTGTCAAGGATAGAAAATTTTATGCCTATGATGATCCTGCCTATAGCATCAGCAACTCCCCATTATCCCATATGGATATGGAGAAGATGAAGGAAGCATTGGATGTATTGAAGCATCTTAATGGCTTTTCCTTTTTTGAGGAGATGAGTGACATGATCATCCGATTGGAGGACAAAATATTGGTAAATGAAAGTAATAAGCCAAATATTGTCCAAATGGAAGGCAATAAATTGTTGCGGGGGCTGGAGTGGATCAATCAGATCTACCAAGCGATCAAAAATCAAATTCCCCTTTTGATCAAATATAAATCATTCAAATCCCAAACTGCAACCGAACAGATTTACTATCCTTATTTATTGAAAGAATACAGGAACCGATGGTTCTTAATGACCTATACAAAAAACGGAAACACCCTAATAACATTGGCATTAGACCGTATTCTGGAGATTGAAGAGATGGCAAAATCTTCTTTTAAAGCTTATGAAGGGATAGATTTTGAACGCTATTTTTCGGATACGATCGGCGTTACGAAAAGTCAAAAAGACCGTGGTCAGGCTGTTTTGTTAAAATTTGACGCCAAAAATGTCCCTTATGTGGAAACTAAACCCCTACATGATTCCCAAGAAATCGTGCAGCGATATCCGGATGGATCGGCATTGTTCCGCATTGATGTGGTCTTGAACCTGGAATTGGAAAGGGAGATCCTAGGTTTTGGGGAATGCGTCGAAGTACTCGCACCAAAACAGCTAAAGAACTACATTAAAAGAAGATTGTTCAGAGCTTATAAACAATACCAGAAGGAACCTAAAGTGGAGAAACAGAACAGTTAAAAAGAAATGAAACAAACGAAAACAGGTAAGAAACCAAGAAAAACCACCGCTGGACCAATTAGGGAGAAGGCCAGAACGATGAAAAACCTGGTGGCGGCCGTTGGCAAGGTGTTGAAGAAAAAAGGATATCCGGGATTGAGCATCGCAAATATTGCGGTGGAAGCAAAGGTGGACCGGAAATTAGTATATGCCTATTTTGGAAACTTGGATAATTTAGTGGAGACCTATATCACCGAACAGGATTATTGGAAAACCAAGGCTAAAAAACAGATTGCCAAGCTGCTGGAGCAGGACCAAATGAGTAAAGAGGAAATGCATGGCTTATTGTTTGGACAATTTGAAACGGTCCTGCAGGATAAGACCTTGCAGCGGATTTTGCAATGGGAACTTTCCGAACCGAATACATCGCTTCGCAAATTGGCGGATGCGCGGGAGGAAGTAGGCGAAGAACTGATTCAAAAATTGGAAAAGAATATTGGGAAGGATGGATTGGATATCCGTGCGGTATTGGCTCTGCAGACAGCCGGTTTGTATTACTTGGCGATACATGCCAAATCGAATGGAAGCACTTTTTGTGGGATTGATATCAATGAGGCAGAGGGAAGAAAACGAATTGAAACGACCTTGATGGATATTTTGGAAAAAATAGATGAAAAAAAGAATCAAAATTGATGAACAACTTACACTTCGGGCCTTAGTTTCGGCTGATGCGATTCGGATGTATCAGATAATTGATTCCCAACGGGATTATTTGGGCGAATGGTTGCCTTTTGTGCATTTTACCAATAAGCTGGAGGATAGTAAGGGTTTTGTGGAGATGTGTATACAGAATTGGAAGAACATGAAAGATTTTGTGTTTAAGATTTGTTTGGATGATCGGATGGTTGGATTGATTGGAACGAAAGAAATTGATTTTTTGAATAAATCTACGGAGATTGGATATTGGTTGTCGGAGGAAGTACAGCATCAAGGGATTATGACAAAGTCGGTTAAGGTGGTTATTGAGCATTTGTTTGAGGAGTTTAATTTGCAAAGGATTCAGATTTGCTGTGCAACTGGAAATGTGAAGAGCAGTAATATTCCGTTGAGGTTGGGTTTTGTGAAGGAAGGAGTTAAGAGAAATGCGGAATGGATAGGGAATTATGAGTTTAGGGATTTGGAGGTGTATAGTTTGTTGAAAGGAGATTTTTGATAGGTAGATGCGTCATTGCGAGGAGGTACGACGAAGCAATCTTTCGCTATGTCATCCTGAGCATAGTCTTTTTGTCATCCTGAGCGTAGTATTTTTGTCATCCTGAGCGTAGTCGAAGGATCTATACGGTTATTAGCGAACAGATGCTTCGACTACGCTCAGCATGACATGCGGGAAGATTGCTTCGTTCCTCGCAATGACGTAGTGGCACCCAATGACAGGGCTCCCTATGACGCAGTTCCTCGCAATGACGCAGGGGCTCGAAACAACTTAACTACCTCTTCCTCGCTTCTTTCATCGGATTTGACTCCGACGACTGCCCTCTCACCCCTCTGCCCTGCCCCTGAAAAATCTCAAACCTAGAAGGTTGCGATTTTCTTGGCCAAGCATTATTATCCTCATCAATATCTGCAGTTTCTCGCCATGGATCCAACTGAATGGAAACCACCTCTTTCCTTTTAGCAAACACCTTCGTCACCTCATTCTCATTCAACCTCCAAATATAAGCCGGGATATTATCTACTTCCTTACTTCCATCAGCAAAGGTCCATTCAATAATCAATGGCATAACCAATCCCCCATTATTTTTGAATTTCAATTCATAAAAAGAAATCTTTCCATCGAAAATATCCTTCTCCTTCGCATTTAACGACGCATAAAAAGCTTGATAATTTGCCTCATTCTCCGGTTTCACCGCAAAACGGTCCCATTTATTATAAAAATCCAATAAGGAAGTATCCTTTTCTACCAAGAAAGCCATATTTTCTTCCATATTACGCTTCCGTGTAATCGTATTCAAATCCCTATCAAAGGCTTCCTTCTGATCTTTCTGCGTTTTCCCCGGATCAGCACCCGTCATCCTATATTGGGTAACATTCGCCAATTCAATCTCCACTGCATCCGTTGTAAAGAACCAACCCCGCCAAAACCAATCCAGATCAACCGCCGAAGCATCCTCCATCGTCCGGAAGAAATCAGCCGGTGTTGGATGTTTAAATTCCCAACGACGGGCATATTCCTTAAACGCATAATCAAACAGCTCCCTACCCATTACCGTCTCCCTAAGAATATTCAGTGCGGTGGCCGGTTTTGCATAAGCATTAGGCCCAAACTGCACAATATTCTCTGAATTGGTCATAATAGGCTCCAATTGATCCTTCGGCAAACGCATATAATCCGTGATCTTATGCGCCGGTCCGCGACGCGATGGAAAATCCTTATCCCATTCCTGCTCTGTCAAAAACTGTAAAAAGGTATTCAAACCTTCATCCATCCAGGTCCATTGTCTTTCATCCGAATTCACGATCATCGGGAAGAAATTATGTCCTACCTCATGGATGATCACCCCGATCATCCCATATTTCACCGCCTCCGAATAGGTCCCGTCCTCATCAGCACGACCATAATTAAAACAGATCATCGGATATTCCATCCCATTGGCCGCTTCCACTGAAACGGCTACCGGATAAGGGTATGGAATCGAGAATTTGGAATAGGTTTTTAAAGTATGTGCCACCACTTTGGTGGAATATTTTCGATATAAAGGATAAGCTTCTGGCCCATAATACGACATGGCCATGGGTTGGTTTCCAGGAACACCTTCATTCACCTTCAACGCATCCCATACCAAACGACGGGAACTCACAAAGGCAAAATCACGAACATTCTTGGCTTCATAAACCCAGGTTTTCTTGGCTTTGGATTTCTCACCCATCGCTTTTTGGGCATCGGCCAAGCTCACGATTTCAATTGGCTCCTGGCTGCTTTGGGCTTGCTTCCATCGGTTAAGTTGTGTAGCATTCAATACTTGTCCATAATTCTGACATTCACCAGTAGCTCCAACGATATGGTCCGCGGGAACCGTGATATTCACTTTATAATCTCCAAATACCAAGGCAAACTCACCTCTACCGGTGAACTGTTTATTCTGCCAACCTTGGAAGTCCGAATAGACCGCCATTCTTGGAAACCATTGTGCGATGGTATAAAGGTAATTATCATCTTTCGCAAAATATTCGTATCCGCCACGGCCACCCTGCTCGATGCGATTGGTAATCTTATAATCCCAATCGATATGCAGATTCATTTTTGCACCCGGCTTCAAAGCGGTTGGAAGGTCGATGCGCATCATCGTATAATTGATGGTGTATTTCAAAGGTTTATTGGATCCGTCCGTCACCTTATGGATATTAACGCCAAACCCCTTCTTTTCAGGGACCAATGTTTTCAATTGGTCAATCGACATGCGTTCGCTCAAACTACTCTGATTGAATTTTTTGCTTTCTGAACCATCTGCATGTTCGTTTTCATCCAGCTGTACCCATAAATAGGTCAAGGGATCGGGAGAATTATTGGTATAGGTAATGACCTCAGAGCCTTTAAGGATTTGGTTCACTTCATCGATCTCCACATTGATCACATAATCTGCTTTCTGCTGCCAATACATCGAACCAGGAGCACCAGAAGCGGTCCGGAAGATATTCGGATCACTCAACAAGGTGCCCAATTGTTCAAATTTATTGCCGTGATTTGACCCAGGATTTTGTTGAGCCTGCGCTAGTGTTAAACACAGGGAGCCAGCGATTGCAAAGCTTAATGTTTTCAAGTTGCCAAATATTTTCATAGTGGAATACGTTCAATAGCCATAATAAAGGAAATACCGATCACTGCAGATGATAAAAAGAAACTCCAGTCTCTATTATTGACCCGGAAGATCTTCAGCATCAGTTCGGACAGTAGGATAACAAAGAAAACAATAATTAGTTGTCCAAATTCCAAACCTATATTAAAGGATAAAAGGGGCAGCACTATGTTTGCCTCTTTTCCCAAAAGTGATTGCAAATAATTGGAAAAGCCCAATCCATGGATCAGACCAAAGATGAGGGCCATACTGTAGAGAATAGCAGCGCTTCGCTGCTTTCTTCTTTTCGGCAGGTTATAAAGCGCCGTAATCAGGATAGTGACAGGTATCAGGAATTCGATCCAGCTCATATCAACCTTGATAATCTTGAAGGCGGCTAAGGCAAGGGTAATGGAATGGCCGATTGTAAAAGCCGTAACCAACCAGAGCAGGCGTTTCCAATCCTTTAAGGTATAGCTACAACATAAAACCAAGACAAATAGGATATGGTCATAGCCATTGAGGTCCAGAATATGTTGCCAACCAAGTTGAAAGTAAATGGAGAAATCGCTCATGATTTAGGTTATTCCAATAATATCACACAAATTTAATATTATTTTAATAAGGAATATTTTATAACTAAATAATTACATAGTTCAAGGATTTAAACTAACCAATTATTTATCCAATACTAACTTTTTGATGCGATCATCAGCCTGCAGCAGTTTAACCTCTTGTTCTGAAAGCTGCACAGAAAATTGGAAATAGTTCGGCATCGGTTGGGAAACATCGATCTGCCGGCCAACATTGATGTTCAGATCCTGAAAAACAGTGATAACAGCATCCTTAACCACAAGAACGGCCTGCGGTTCTTCCAAACCGTCCACAGCAATCGTCAACATATAGGATTCCGACAGGGTGCCCTTATAGGCAATCCGGTCATTTTCATCCTTTTGGCAGGAATTGAAGATCAGTAAAAGGCAACATCCCAACAACAGTACAACTATATTTTTCAAAGGTTTAGCTTGTTTTAATAATAATAACAGCTTGTTCATCAGTTAATTAATTAGTTTTGGCATGGAAAATTAATCATTTTCCTGAATATTGGATACTTTAGTGTGATAAAAATATGAAAAACCTAAAATACAATTGGAAAGTCCTATGTTTCGTTTTAATATTTGTAACGAGCATTGCCTTCGCACATCCATTTTACGTTAGCATCAGTTCCATCACGTTCAACCCCCAAAAGAAACAGGTAGAAATATCCTGTCGGCTCTTTTATGATGATCTCGAACTGGCCTTAAAAAATCAGATGAACCAACGCATTGATGTCATTAATCCGAAGAATAAACAGCAGGCCGATTCTACGATATCTCAGTATATAAGGAACAATTTTCGGATGAAAGTAAATAGTAAACCGGTTGAGCTCAGGTACCTAGGATATGAAATCATTGATGATGTGGCTTGGTGTTATTTATATTCCGATCAGATCAGTTCCATTAATCAACTGGAGGTGACCAATCAACTATTATATCAGGATTTTAAGAGGCAATCCAACATTATGCATGTGCAGGTCGGGAAAACAAAGAAAAGTTACAAGTTAGATCATCCAAAGCGAGTAGCTTCGTTCAGTTTTTAATGGATGAATGATAGAATTGGTAAAAACCTAACCCCTTATAAACACAAAATGCTTTTCGTTAAAAAAGCACATCTAAATTTTAATTATTGATTTTTGTTTTTTAGAAGGTTAACTTTTATTGTTAACACTTCTAGGATTTGGTTTGGATTGATCTCCGACAAAACCCCAATTCGTTACATAATATAAATATGGGTTTCTGACTAGGGTTTGTTTTTTCTTCTTCTCTTTTTTAATCATATTATTTCCTTTCTTTTATTGTTACGGCAATAATATAGCAAAAACCAGTCCAATTTCCAAAGAAATGGTTTATTTTTTTTTTTATAATAAGCTATTAAACTAAAATATTGGGAATTTAGGGATATATTTCTTTTAAATTTAACGATACACTTCCTTTAAAGGAACGCTTCTTTTATACGTAAAATCTGTTGGCGAACATCCAATGATATGTTTAAATACCCTATTAAAATGAACTACGGTATTAAAACCACAAAGGTATGCCACTTCCGATATATTCTCCGTAGAATGGTTGACCAATAATTGGCAAGCCTTTTCGATCCGTATCTCGTTCAAGAAAGTAACATAGGTTTTCATGGTGTGTTTCTTGAAATACTTACAAAAGGCCGAGGGTGTCATGTGGATTAACTTCGCAATCTCATCAATGGTAATATCCTTCGCATAATTTTCCAGGGTATATCTTAACACCTCATTGATTCGGATACCGACCCGGTCGTTGAAATTGGAATCCTGCAACCCAGAGTATAAGGAAATCATATTCGATTCCTGGGTAAAAAGGAAATCAAATACGGTAAATACCTTTTTAAGTTTGCTGATATTTTGGGATCTAAATAAATCCAGGAACACTTCTTTAATCTCCAGACTATGCTTAGGGCTTAATTTTTTGGAAGAATCCAAGTTCTTGAAGAAATCGCGAATGGAACGAAGTTCCGACATTTCGAACAAGGATCTTAATTTTTCAAACCCAACGAATAGATGAACAACATGGATTAATTCTATGGAATCATTCTCTTTAATAAAAACATGTGGATCATTCGCTTTCAGGATATAAATCTCATCCTTTACAAAAGGTTGGATTAAATTCCCGATCACCACGGAACCCCTACCCCTAACAATGTATGAAATCTGAATTTCTTTATGCCGGTGATAGTGGCTATAAAATTGTTCAAGGATATCTTCTTGTACATAAAATGATCCTGACCCACCCGCTGGGGCAGTAAATTCGATAGGTGTTTTCACCTCCATGTTTTTAATCGATTCCATACTAGAGAGAAAATTTAATTCAAATGTTTTAAAAGTCTGGTGTTAAAATTCATAACTAAGTTTAACAAATCTAAGATTTTTTTTTATCCTATTAGCATAGGATTAAACATAAAGTGAACTTTTTTCTCTTAAAAGTTATTGTTACACTTTTTATTGTCAAAAATTTAAGAAACAATCGTTTTTATTGGAAAAAATAAGAAAACTGTTCTTAGCTTGTTGAAATATTTTAAATCTACTGGAATCCAAGTTTGATTCTTCATCTAAGTGAGGTCTAAGTGAGATGTAAGTGAGTTGTAGGTGCCTTTAGTCACTTACAACTCACTTACAACTTGCTTAGACATTTCTTCCATAGTGAATCTAAAAAGATATTCCTAAATTGGTCCATCATATACTTGGAAGGATGAAAGATGTTTTAATAATAGCTTTAGGCGGTGGAATCGGCAGTGTAATGCGGTATTTTGGTGCACAATTTATCAGCAAGAATTACCCTTCGCATATTCCTATGGGAACCCTGCTTATCAATATTACCGGATGTCTACTTATTGGCTTGTTGATCGGTCTATCCGATAGACAGCAATGGCTAAATAATGAATGGAAACTCCTATTGATCACCGGTTTCTGTGGTGGCTATACCACCTTTTCCACTTTTGCAGCCGAGAACATCAACCTGATTCAAAACCAACACATCGGATACGCTATCCTCTACACGGTTTTAAGTGTGGCTTTAGGTTTATTGGCGGTTTGGGCAGGACTTTCCTTAGGAAAAGTGTTCCTTAGTAACTGACCAAATTAGAGTTGAATACCAGCCCTTCCTTCCGTTCAATATCCTTCATCTGATTCACTAATATCCGAACGCTTTCTTTTGCCAATACGTCGGTAGGCTGTTTCACATGACTGATGGGATGGTAGAAAAAATCATAAACTTCACTGGCATCAAAACACAAGACTTCTAAATCCTTTGGAATCTGTACCCCTCTCTGGGTCAATATTTTCAATCCTGCAACCGACAAGGTGTTGGTGGCAAACACCATCACATCCGTCTTTTGTCCATCCAGGATTTCATATACCACCGATTTCAGTTCCTGATGTTGATTTGCATAATCAATTTCAAAAACATCGGTTACCATATCTTTTGCTGCATCTTTAAATCCAGCCTTCCTATCGATCATATGTTGAAGTTGGGTATTGTAACTGATCAACGAAAGATGTTTAAAACCTTTTTCAATCAGATTCTTTACCCCTGCGAACATCGATTGGTAATTATCCGTGATGACATAGCTGCTATTGATATGTTTAAAATGCCTATCAATCAAGCACAGTGGTATGCCCAAGGACATGATATATTCAATAGTTTCCTCCGAATTTTCCGGTGGAGAGATGATAAAACCATCTACCTGCCTTTTAATGAATACATCGACTAATTTCTTGAGCTTTTCAGGGCTCTCATCAGAGCTTCCCATAATGGTGGTCAACCCAAATTGGCTGGATTCATCCTCCACCCCTCGTGCAATGGAAGCAAAAAATGGATTGGAAATATCAGCAACGATCAATCCAATGGTATTTGTTTTTCCTGATTTTAAGCTCTGGGCGATGTGATTGGGTTTGTAATTCAATTCCAAAGCGGCCTGCTTGATGCGCATGGCTGTTTCTTTGCCCACTCTTCCCTTTTCCTCATTGCCACTGATCACATAGGATACCAAGGCAGTTGAAACACCCAAATGCTGTGCAATATCCTTTAATGAAACTTTCTTAGCCATGTTATAAAGATAAATTAAAATAAACACTTGTTAATACTTCCAGAAGATTTGATCGCCCCAATTATCCAATATTCGGTTATAGGCCTCCGAAGCTGCCCCATTTCCCCAGTCGTAGATGGTAAATTCTCCAATTCCAATGCCCTCAGCAGAGGTATGCCCATCATGACCATAATTTTCCATCATAAAACCATAATCCCGTTCATTCATAAAAGGCCATCTTTTTTCCCATTGCACTTTGCTAAGGGCATTTTCCGGGCAATACATCAGTACAAAAGATGCCCGTAAGGCCGCGATCCCCCGCTGCATGTAATCCTTTCTTTTCAAGGCCTTCCCATATTGAAGAATGAGCTCGGCGAATAAACTCTGTCGCGAATCATTCCATTCGGCATCCGCATTCATCACCCCAAAACCGCCAACAGCAGGAATATGGATGAATCCCGGCTGCCAAACCGCTTGCCACATCAATAGTTCATCCATCACACGCTCTCCTAATCGTAGATGAGTCACATCCCTGCTTATCCTGTACGCCTGAAAATGGGCCTGGGCTAAATAATACATACTCAAGGTATTCTGTTTGTACATATTATTCCGAACGACCTTCCGCCCGACCAAATCCACCGATCCATACCTACTACAGGACAAATAGGTCTCGAAATCCTCCCATTGTCCATGCTCCAAACATAATTGATCAACGGCTTTTAGTGCGCGCCATGCTGCATTCTTGAACTTTTCTTCCTTCGTGATTTCAGATAGTTTGAGTAAAAAGGTCACGGACATGGCCGATTCTGGACTTTTGCTGAGGATCTGCAGGTCCTTATGCGTTTGCACATCGATCCAGGCAGGGAAAAAACCATCATCCCGTTGGATCTTCAACAAGCCTTCCCCATAATTTCGGGCAAAGTCCAATAACGTTTCATCCTTTTCCAAATCCTGGTACCACTCCAACATAAGAAAGGCCGTAAAACTCATATCGAGGACATGGAATGGCGCTTCCTTTGCCGCTTTTCCAAAAGGATTTCTATCCGAATTGCCGTAATAATAATGTTGCCAGCCTTTGGACCGCCAATAACTCTTTCCGGCTATTTCACGAGGCTCCATTTCGGTAGCAATCAATCCAGGAAAAAAACCCTCTTGCTGAGGAAATGCCAAAGCCAACTCTTTGGTTTTTAAGGCATACCCCTTCAAGGAATCATTATGGGTTCTCAAGGCATAACGCATCAATCCAGATGCGGAACGGAATGAGTTAAACCAGGCCTGATTCCAGATGGATCGAAATTCCCGCTCATTGATCTCGCCCTTGTAATTGGGACTTTGGGTTACATTGACAATAAAAGTGGGTGCTCCGACCCTTTTCCCATGGAGATCAAACTCCTGCCAAACCGCATCCTTCCAATTTTTGAATGCCCAATTATAGGTATGCTGCACATAAGTATCTAAATCCGACTTAAGCAAGGCTTTGTTCTTCTCATTCGCTTTCTCACCCCATTTTTGCCATAAGAACTGGTTCACTTTCGCAAAGGGGTTTCGGATATCCTCTTGCTCTTCGGAGATCAGGATATAAGCTGCCAATTGATTTTTTCCTTTCGGAATGTTCGTTTTCCCCAGTTTTTCATACAGCACATGATCTGTAATCTTAGATGCAGAAAAACCTAGGGAAAGTAGATTCTTCATGGCATCCATATCCATAAACCAAGGTGCTTTATCCTGATGCTGCAACAGATCCAGATCTGGAACGATGGCCAAGAACCTATCCTCACTCGTATTGATCATGGCCGGTGAGCGAAAAACATGCTGCGGCATGATATGGTTATCCGTAGGCGTCAAATGAGGTGCCCAATGGAATAAAGGCATAAACATTGGCCTGATCTGTACCTCCCAGAAAGCCAGAGATAGATCGTTAGCACAATCCCACTCAAAAGCAATGTAATAAACCCCCTTGCCCATCTTCCGGATTTCTCCTTCTGGTTTAAACCCCTGCGGAGCAAAGTAGCTTATCGATTGGATATACGGTCTGAGATCGTTCGGAATATCCATGCTGATCGAATCTTCCGCCACAAAGTGAAAACCTTTCTCTCCATAAGGAGAGGCTTGGACAATCCCTAGCAGCATAAACATCCATATACTAGTCAGTAAATAGACTGGACTTCTCATAATTTCTGAAACTTGGTCAATTGGTTAATGTTGAAACAATTTAAGCAATTAATCCACGACAATAGCTAAACCATTGGCAACTTTTCGCGGTTCGGCATCCGAATACACATTGATCTCCCGAAAACCAGTACCTTCCTTTTGAATCAATGTACTGGAACCCCCACCATCCAGATTCAGCGCATGCTGAACCTTCAGGCTGAAGAACAATTCAGACATTTCCCGGAAACTCATGCCGATGGAATGTTCCGCCTTTCGGCCATCCACCACCAAGAGATAGAATTTCTCGGCATTAAAGCCCAAGGATGTCCGTGGATGCCTTTCCGAATTGGCATGACTGACCATGGCATAATCGCTCATTAATTTTTCCACACCTCCAATCCCCTCCGAAATAGAATCCTTCAATTTTGTATAATTCAGGTTCCCTCCAATCAGAAACTCTCCTGTTTTCTTAACCGCAAAGAAGCTATGCCAGGTATCAAAAAACTTATCATGAATGATCTTTCCCTCCTGTACAAAAGGTCCCCAAGGGTTCCCCTGCCAGTAGAAAAAATCCCCATTTACAGCAAACTGTATCTTGGATGCGTAGGGCGATTGTGTCGCCATTTCCTTCACCGTACCTAATTCATAATCCGAGGAATCCTTGGTCAAGGAAATGGTCTTTAATTTTAGATTTGCCTTAGCGCGATCCATCGCTATTAGATGAAATGCTAGCGGCGCATCGGTTTGGTTCTGTATGTTGACCGAATATAACTTCAGTCCATCAAGAACAGCTGTTTCTTTGAATTCCACTAGGTTTTTGACATAGCTTAGCTTTTGGATCTGATCTTCCACATCTACCTGAAGATCCAATACTACCGGCGCTATATTTTCTGCTTTGTTGCAAGCTAGCTGCAACAGCAATAAGATTCCCCATATATTATATTTAAACTTCATCTTCCAATTATTTTAAAGGGTAAAAACCATCTGTTCTAAAATCCTTATAGCGATAGATATCACCTGCTGCATCCAAACCAACGAGATCCCCTTTTAGCACTATGATTTTCTGGTACATATCAAACCCTTCACCGATCAATCGCCTATTGGAAGGCACAGCCAATTCCGACATGCTATAAGCCCACAGTTTTCCATTACTTTCTAAGGCCAATAATTCATCCTTAAAGGCCATCAATTGTTTGTAACCTTTGAAGCCGGTAGCCACTTCTGTTTTTGCTGCAGAAACATTACTCAAGACAGGTTGTCTGTTCATAATTCCATTGGCATCTACGGTCAACAGGTAATTCTTGAATGGGACCAAAGTCCATTTATTCCAAAAATCGCCCAACCAGAAAGGATTGGCTTGTGCCATAGTATAATCCGCATTGATCCTGAAACTAAATAATCCTGCCCAATAAGGATGATTTCTAAAAACAATGGATTGATCGTCTATCAAATACCAGGATTCCGAAGCATCCCAGAACACCCCGACCACTTTAGGCGGATCACTGAAGACTCCTGCCTGATCTGGAACATAGGACATGATATCGTGGTTATTCTTTTTAAGCAATAGACTACCGCGTGAACCTGGACCAATAAACAATCCCCAATTGGCGCCCAAACTCAATACCTTATCTCTTGGTACCTCTCCACGTGGATAACTCACCTGGATAACATAATAAATCGTTTGGAATTTCCGGTTGGTAGCAATTCCAGAAGACTGCGATTGGATCGTGATGGGCAACAAATAAGATTTGAACAATTGCAGGTTCGCATCCGGTTTGATCTGAACCTGTAATTTATTGCTCATTCTTTGGCCTGCTGTAATCAATAAATTACTGCCTGTCAATTGGTAATTGGAAGCCGGGAGCAATTCATAATTAGTACCATTGGCCCTGTTGAAAGAATCCAGCAAAGAAGCATCTGCCGCCGCCGTGATTTGGATATCCTGCCCAGCATCCTTTGGCCCACCTAAATACACATTGAAATCGAGGTCTATAGGCTCACCACTAGGGCTAACAGCCTGTTGAACCACTCCTCTTTCCGCTTTCGGAATGTACAATTTTCCATAAAGCGCATCTTCTTCTGCTGTTGTTTCGTAAATGATCACCTTGCTACAGGAAAACATCATTACGATCAAAAGCAATCCGAGTATATAATTTATCTTACTTTTCATAATAATATCATTTATAGCTTACCAGCCTACGTTTTGCACCATATATGGATTCTTTTCGATCTCCCCGATCTGAATTGGCCATAGATAATGTTTTGGAGAGGTAAATACCCTTCTTTCGATCACCGTTCTTTTATAATAAGCAGGATCTTTTAGGTGGGTACCGGCCATGATGTTCATGCCGTAGATGGGTCCAGAATCATACGATCTGGCAATTTTCCAACGCCTCACATCAAAATAGCGTTGCGCCTCAAAGGCCATCTCTACCCTTCTTTCCTGTTGTATCCGTTCGCGCATGCTTTCCTTACTCAATCCGGCAGGAAGATCGGGCATTCCCGACCGTGTCCGGATCAGGTTGAGGTATTTGTACACATCGGCTACAGGACCTTGGGATTCATTCAAAGCTTCAGCATAATTCAGATAGATTTCAGCCAGACGGATTTCCACCCAGGTATTCAATCCAAATTGATTCTGAGGGATATTACTGGTATGGTTCACCATTTTGCGCATCAGATAGCCCGAAATACAATAGTCAGAACCAGCCTTTTCTCGTCCATCCTTTCCCGTGAACCAAAACTGAACCTCCGCATTTTTCCAACGCGAACCGGCAAACGTAATGGAAGCATAAAAGCGTGGATCACGATTGATGTACATGTTGCTAACTCCTGCTGGGTAATAATCCTTAGGATGTTTTGCTGCTACAAATCCATCTTCGCGATAACCGGATTGGGGGTTGATAATAGGCGAACCATCTGAATTGTAACCGCTGATCGGTTTCTCGCCATTGTTCATTTCATAGGCATCCACTAAGCCTTGGGTTGGACAATAAATGGAATATCCACCATAGGAGGTGGGATTAGCACAACGTTCAAAATGCTGTTTGACACCATTGTTCCTCGCCAATAAAACTTCCCTATTATTTCTTATCGTAAATACCTTTTGGTAGTTATCCATCGGGTCATTCGTTGGAGAATAATATAAGCCATAACCATTCTGTTCAGCTCCATCGATACAGGCTTTTGCTGCTGCAGCCGCCTGTGCCCATCGGTTGGCATCGTAATCCGGAAACAAACGTGTTCCATCATCGTTCTTCAAATTCCGATAATCGGGGTTTCCATTGAATAAAGGACTCGCCATATACAGCAATACCCGTGATTTAAGGCCCATTGCTGCTGCTTTAGTGATCCGCCCATAATCTATGGGTTCCACATTCCAATCCAAAATGGCGATCGCTTTATCGCATTCCGAGGCAATAAATTCGGCAACCTTATCCACTGGATTTCTTCTGATCTTACTAAAATCCTCATCCAATTTGATGGTTCGATCCACGATAGGAACAGCGCCATACATTTTCATAATATTAAAATGGTAGTATGCCCTTAAAAATATAGCCTCTCCTTTCCATACTTCTTTATCCCGTTCATCCATCGGAACACGATCTATATTTTCCAGGAAGATGTTGGTCTTCCGGATACCTTCATACATAAAACCCCATACATCGGGATGAAAATCGGCAGGGCTCCAAGCCCCGGAATTCAGCAGATGCGAATAGGCTCCTGTCCAGGTGATCTCCATTTCATCGCTGGCACCCGTAAATGGGTTTCTTTCCTCCCAACGGGAAATCTCCAGCATGGGCGGCATATTATGGTATACGGAAGAGAGGAAGCCTTCTGCAAACTGCCTTTCGGAAAACACCTTATCGATATCGAGGTTTTCATCCGGCTGTTTTTCCAGGAAATCTCGCTCGCAGGATAGTAAGCAGGCTCCGGCTATCAGTATTTTGAAGATTAAATTTCTTTTTTTCATGACTAGTTCATTTAGGTTTAAAAAGTCAATTGTGCACCAAAATTCACGATCCTTTGCAGCGGATATCCCGGAGTACCATAATTTGCTTCTGGATCGATGATCTTGATCTTATCCCAAGTAATCAGGTTCGTTCCATTGGAGAATACCCGGATCCCATTCAAACCGATTCTCTTCAAGGACTCGGGCGCAAAAGAATAGGCAATCTCTGCACTCTTCAACCGAATGAAACTGGCATCTTGGAGAAAATGCGTGGATGTCTGGTTATTGTTCAGGTTATCCATGCTCGATACCCTTGGGTATTTGCGAGGGCACTGAAAAAGTCTCAACTTTTTAATGAGATTTAAAGAAATGACTGAGTACAAGATTTATCTTACTCGGTCATTTTTGTTCTAAGGATTTCTGAAAATTTGTTTTTTAATGGTTTTATTGAAGGTTTAATCGACCATGAGTGGCTATTTAGGCTTTCAGAATCTCAAATCCATTGATTTTGAGGTAATATTCCTCCTTTTTAGATCAATTTCAGGATTCTTTTCAAGTTTACCGTGAAGATGGCCATTGCACCCTGCATTTCCATATTTTGGATGCCATAGGAATCTGCTCTT
>NZ_PEAZ01000046.1:0-46489 GCF_002734245.1 Sphingobacterium sp. 1.A.4 | reverse complement strand
GAAATGTCAAAATAATCCTTTGAACAATCAATACCTGTTACCATCTTTGTATACCATTTTTGTGGATTACAGCAGCTCTTATCATAACTTATCAATCGTAAAAACAGGCTCCTGGCCTAATGAACTGTCCAAGTTTATGATAGGAATAAGAGAGGGGGATTAACATTGCGAAGGGTCTCTCAAGGACCAATGACGATTAAAAATCTTACTCCCTCTCTCGCTGTATCCTAAATGAAATACAAAATTATATTCTGTTTCTTTAATTCCTATAACTTCCCTACAAACTTACGATGACGGTATACCTCGCAATGACGGTTTTAGTCTTTATCAGTACCTCTGAAAAGGCCTAATTGACCGTTATCATCAATCTGAATATCATCTGGATTGGTAATTTCAAATGAAATCTCATCTGCTTTCGGAACAACCTCTTCATTCTTCTGTACATCCACCTCTTTCTGAACGGCATCTTTATTCTGAAGGTTTTCTTTATTCTGAACATTCTCCTTATTCTGAATATTCACCCCTTTCTTAACATCTTCCTCTTTCTTAACATCCTCCACATTGCCCATCTTTGGATTTTCCGCTTGAGAATCTACTTCTTCCAATCCTCCGCTAGCATCTTCCAAACCAGCACCATTACCCTCCAAACCAGCACCAACTTCCAAACCCGCACCAACTTCCACTACCTCTGCCAAATCCTTCTCCTCCGTCAACAACTTGATTTTTTTCACGGTATGGAAAGATAACCTATTCCCTTGCGCCTTCATACCCTTCACATCCACGATTTCTGTTAAATCCTGATCCAAATTCTCTTCCGTCTGCGATTTCCCTTTTAACAAATCAAGATGAACAACAGGTTGATCATTATTGGTCAACAAGATCAATTTACTATCCTCGCCAATAAATTTCACACGCTTTCCAACCGGATTATCATCAAAATTAAACCTTTTCACAAAATAAGTACCCTTACTATCCTGATGGATCGCTGTATAAACCTGCTCCGGAATAAATTTTTCCAATCGGATCATCTTCTCATCAAAATGGTTATTCAGATCAAAGGTGCTCAGTTCATAAGAACCATCGCCCAAAGCCATTAATATCTTATCATCACCATCAAATTCACCCAAGAACTTCCCACGATCATCAGCATTCAAACGCTTCAATATATCATCATACCAGATCTTCCTGCCCGCAAGAGTGGATATTCCCGCACTTTTGAAAATGATTTTCTTAACCGGATACTTGCTCACGATATTTCCCTGAGAACCCCGGCCTTTAATGGCCACTTCTGCAAAATCCATATCAAAATTCAGTTTCCGAAGCTTCGTATGCGGTTTCAACTGCACATTGACAATCTCTGCCTCCCCATTGGAATTCGCTGTAAAATACAATATTTTGGTACCCTTGCTTCCTTTCCCGATATCATAATCCTTATCACGCGTAACCCCGGTTACCGCAAAACGTTTAATATAACTCGTTCCAGTCGCTCCATCCTTATAAATCGCATTGTAAATAGTCCGCTCATCACCTTTCTTGAATACCGCCACATGGATGATATCCTTGCCCACAAACACCTTATCCTGGATTTTTACAATGGAATATTTACCATCCGCACGGAACACAATGATATCATCGATATCCGAGCAATCGCCCACCAGTTCATCTTTACGCATGTTGGTCCCGATGAATCCCTCTTCACGATTGACATATAATTTTGCATTGGCAAGGGCAACCTGCGTCGCCTCCACCTTGTCAAATACGCGAAGCTCTGTTTTTCGTTCGCGGCCTTTACTGTACTTTCCGCGCAGGTATTCGAACCATTTGATGGTGAATTCCGTCAGGTTCCGAAGGTTCTTCTTCACCTCCTTGATTTCATCCTCCAAGGCCTTCATCAACTCATCCGCCTTTTTCACATCAAATCGCGTGATGCTACTCATCGGTTTATCGATCAAGCGTTTATAATCCTCCGGAAGGATAGGGCGGTAGAACTGCTCGAAGAAAGGTTCAAACAAGCGGTTCAATACTTCGACCACCGTTTCAAAATCACCGGAATTTTCATAGTCAGGATGTTTGTACATCCCTTCTTGGATAAAGATCTTCAAAAGATTACTGAAGAAGATCTTCTCCATCAATTCATTCAAGCGGATCTCCAACTCCTGTTTCAGGAGGCTTTTGGTCTGCTTGGTATTCTCGATCAGAATATCATTCACACTCATGAAATGAGGTTTGTTATTCTTGATCACACAGGTATTTGGCGAAATGGATGTTTCGCAACCTGTAAAAGCATATAAGGCATCGATCGTTACATCAGGGGAGATCCCAGGTGCCAAATGCACCAAAATCTCCACGAATTCTGCTGTATTATCCTCGATTTTCTTGATTTTTATTTTACCCTTTTCATTGGCAGTAACGATACTATCGATCAAACTGCCTGTGGTAGTGCCAAAAGGGATTTCCGTGATCGCCAAGGTCTTTTTATCGCGTTCCTCGATCTTCGCTCGAACGCGTATTTTTCCACCACGCTGCCCTTCGTTATAACCCGTAACATCGGCCATACCGCCTGTCGGGAAATCGGGATAGATGCTTGGTCTTTCTCCTTGAAGAACCTGGATGGATCCATCGATCAGCTCGATGAAGTTATGGGGCATGATCTTGGTCGCCAAACCTACAGCAATACCTTCCGCACCTTGTGTCAACAACAAAGGGAATTTTACCGGCAGGGTGATCGGTTCTTTCTTCCGACCATCATAACTCAACTGCCACTCGGTGGTATCCGGATTGAAGACCACTTCCAGCGCAAATTTCGACAAACGACCTTCAATATAACGTGCCGCAGCGGCAGAGTCGCCTGTGATCGGATCTCCCCAGTTTCCCTGGCAATCGATCAACAGGTTCTTTTGTCCCAATTGGACCATCGCATCCCCAATTGAGGCATCTCCATGCGGGTGGAACTGCATGGTATTTCCGATGACATTGGCTGCTTTGTTGTATCTTCCATCATCCATCTCTTTCAACGAGTGCAGGATGCGTCGCTGAACCGGTTTGAAACCATCGTTGATATGTGGAACAGCACGGTCTAGAATAACGTAGGATGCATAATCTAGAAACCAGTTCTCATACAGTCCCGAAAGGGGAATCGTATTGCTTTGTTGGTCTTGTGATGGGCTTTGTTCGTTGTTTTCGTCGATGTTGTTAATTTCGTCGCTCATTTACTGTTTGTAAGTTTTTCGGGTTTGGCAGATTCGAATACTGCAAACCTTGTAAAAATACAAAATTCATTTTATTTTTAGGTTTATATCCGCATACCTCATCACGCATTATGAAGAATTTTCTGTTAAGTGTTTTATTCAGTTGTTTATTGTTAGTTGCCCAGGCCCAACAGGCTGCCTACCAGTTGAAGGAAAATATTTCTTATGCTGGAAAAGGGGCTGATGCCTATAGCCAAGAGCGCTGTGTATTAGATCTTTATTTCCCTACGGACAAAAAAGATTTTGTGACCGTTTTATGGTTTCATGGCGGTGGACTAACCGGAGGAAATAAGGAAATCCCAGCCTTTCTAAAAGACAAGGGAATTGCCGTCATTGGCGTCGGTTATCGCCTTTCGCCAAAGGCTAAGGTCGAAGAGATCATACAAGATGCTGCGAAAGCTGTACAATGGGCCTATCAACACCTGGAAACTTATGGGGGCAATAAAAACAAACTGGTACTTTCCGGGCATTCTGCCGGGGGATACCTTAACCTGATGTTGGCCTTAAATCCGAGGTACCTGAAAGAAGTTGCTGTTCCTGAACAGGCGATTCTGGGCGTCGTACCTTTCAGCCCGCAATGTATTACCCATTTTACTGCACGAGCGGAGCAGAAAGTCGATATCAACCAGCCGGTGATTGATGCGTTGGCACCTTTATTCTGGGTACGGAAGGAAGCTTCCCCGATCACCTTGATCACGGGCGATCGCGAACTCGAGATGGTGGGCCGTTACGAAGAGAATGCCTATCTCGCCCGGATGTTGAAAATTGTCGGCCACCAACAGGTAAAACTGATCGAACTTGATGGCTATGACCATAATATGGTTTATCCGGGTTTGCCTCTTTTGTGGAAAGAGATCCAAAACTGGTCAAAATAGGATTACCTTATCCCGATAAAATTTCTAAAAGCGCTATTGTTTGCTAATATTTTTAGTATTTTTGAAATACTATTTTAATATTTAGCTATGGAACTGTTTGATAGTAAGCGTTTTGTTGCGCATTTGGATTTGGATACCTTTTTTGTAAGTGTAGAAAGGCTCAAGAACAGTCAGTTCATTGGCAAGCCTTTGATCGTGGGGGGTATGAGTGATCGTGCGGTGGTATCTGCCTGTAGTTATGAAACCCGAAAATTTGGTGTACACAGTGCCATGCCGATGAAATTGGCTTTGCGATTATGCCCGCATGCGATCGTGGTGCGTGGTGATATGGACAGTTACAGTTATTATTCCCGGGTGGTGACGGATGTGGTGCGGGAGACCGTTCCGGTGATGGAAAAGGCGAGCGTGGATGAGTTCTATGTGGACCTGACGGGTGTGGATCGATTTTTTGGATGCAGCCAATTCATGAGCGAGCTGAAGGATAAGATCCGGAAGGAGAGTGGCTTGCCGATCAGCTATGCCCTGGCATCGAACAAACTGGTGAGCAAGGTGGCTACGGATGATGCAAAACCCGATGGCAAAAAAGAGATCCTCCATGGTCTGGAAAAGGATTACCTGGCTCCGTTGAAGATCGAGCGGATGCCCGGTATAGGACAGAAAACAGGGACCTTACTGCAACAGATGGGCGTACGGACCATCAAGATATTGAGCGAGATCCCTCTGCCGATGATGCAGAATCTCCTGGGGAAGAACGGCATCGACCTTTCCCGAAAGGCCAATGGCATCGATCCATCACCCATTATTCCCTATTCGGAACAGAAGAGCATGGGAACGGAAGAAACCTTCCATCAGGATACCATCGATATGAATTTCCTGAACGCTGAATTGATCCGGATGACGGAGAAACTGACTTTTCAGCTCCGAAAACAAGAACGGCTCACCGGCTGTGTGACGGTAAAACTGCGTTATGCCAATTTCGATACGGTAAGCAAGCAAATGGTTATTTCCTATACGGCTTCCGATGCGGTATTGCTCAAGAAAGTGAAGGAACTCTTCGGTAAGTTGTTTGACCGGCGGATGCTGGTACGCCTGATCGGGGTTCGCTTCAGCCATTTGGTGCAGGGTTCCCAACAGATCAACCTGTTTGAAGATACCGAAGAGGCCGTTCGTTTATACCAAGCCATGGACGCTATGCGCGCGCGATTTGGAGATGAAGCGATCAAAAGGGCTATTTCTACACCTCCAAAACCGGCTCAGAAACGAGACGCCTTTCGAGCATAAGCTCCACATATTTCCTGCACATCTTATCCCATCCATAATTATTTCTGGAATATTCCTGATAGCGCAGGGCAGCCATCCCAAAATGGTCCTCATTGAAAAAAAGCTCCTGTAATTGTGCCACCCAGGCCTTTGCATCGTTGGATGGCAGAAGAATCCCGTTTTTATTTTGTTTGATGGCGTCGGTGATCCCGTCGATCTCCGAGGCGATCACCAAGGTTCCGGCCAGGGAAGCCTCTAAACAGACCAATCCGAAACCTTCCATATCCCCATCTACCCGGATGTTGGGCATGAGAAATGCAGAAGCATTGGCCAATAAAAGCTTCAGGTCGGAAAAGGGCACTTTTCCAACATGTTGCACCCGATCTTTGATCTCCTTTTTTTTCAGGAGCCTGCGGATGGCTGCTTGATCGCTGGGATAGCCCAGAAAAAGAAAAAGTAGCGACCTCAACTTCTTGGGCAAAGCATACAACAAACGTTCGGTAAGCCCGGTTTTTTCCTGAAAAGGACCGACCATGAAGAGCTTAACATCTGCGGGAAGCTGCGGAACCACCTCTTCCAACAGCCAGGAGAACCCCTTGCGCTGCACGGGTCTGCCCAGGGTAATGAGGTACTTCTGTCCGGTAGCAATATGGGGAAAACGACGCTGGAGAGCCGACCTTTCCAGATTCCCGCGATCAATCCCTTCCGTATCCACCCCATTGGGGATAACATAGACTTTTTCTCGAGGAATACCTCTACGGATAGCCGCATCGGCTGTTGCCTGGCTCACCGTGATGATCTTATCATAATGGGCGGCCAATTTAGGGATGATCCTTTTCTGAAAGAATGCCCAAGGGAATACAATATCCAATCCATGCAGGGTAACCATTTTCCGGAGATGGCCATAACCTTTATGCGATAGGGCGAAGGAGGCGATCAACCCATCATTGAAATGGATCACCTGGATCTGGGGATGCGCTTTCAACAGGGTCAGTATCCGATGGTTGAGCAGAAAAAAGAAGGTCAAAAGGCTTTCCTTATCCTTTCGGAATACCAGTTTGTGAATTTTGGCATACCGGGCAGAACCTTGGATCAGTTCGTAGGACTGCTTTTCCATGCCTCCGGTTGCTGGAGGATATTTATGGCTAACAAAGAGTATTTCAGGAAGTGGCTGTTGCGACATGATTGATTTCTTTTTTGATGAAAAGGTAAAGGATGAACCCGATGAGGATCCAGCTGAGCTGTTTTGCTCTACGCAGGATGGATACCGTGATCCAAACGGATGCGCCGGTAATACCAATGGCGGCCAACATCAGTTTATTCCCCAGTTCTTCGACTCCCAACTGCCCAGGAACAAAAGCGCCCAAGCTTTTGAATACAATGACGCTCATGTCCAGCAATAGGCCGTGCATGGGCAGCACATCGAATCCAAGAAAAAGGAGGATGAAATAGAATTCCAAGCTGCCTACGATCCAGTGGAGCGTAGCTAAGGCATAGGAAAACCAGAAAGTACGGGTGTTTTCCTGATAAAAAGTGCGAATATCGATTAAGAGTTTCAGGATGTTATGGTATATTTTTTCCAGGAAATTTCGGGGCTTTTTTGGCGAGGAAGTATGCTTCTTACCGCTCTTTGATAACCAGATGAACAAACCTATTTTGGCAATAAGCAACACAACAACAATCAGGTAAAACACCCAACCGAAACGTTGTATGGCCTGCTTACCGGCCGGATTGCTGATCAACCAGACACAGGCGCCCAAAAAAAGTAATATTTGGGATAATACGGCAGTCACCCGGGAGCTGGCTACCGAATTGATGGCCACCGATTTGGAGATACCATATGGTTTCAACAATTCGGCCTTCAGCATATCACCACCAATAATGCTGGTGGGATTATAGAGCCCAACCGTTTCCCCGACCTGCCGCAAGGAGAACAACCGAAATACCGAGATCTTCGATCTTTCCTTCCCCAAACAAACATGCCAGGACCAGGTACCGATCAGATAAGCCAAATAGGTTATCCCCAGCAGGTACAGAAAACGGAATCCAATGCCGCGAAGTTCTTTCCAGACCGACTGGAAATCCGTGTTCCAAAGGAAAATCCCGATGAATACGACAATACTGATCACTAATAATTGCTTGACCCGCTTTTTAGTTATTTTAATCGACCTGCCCATTGACTGCTATTCCAAAGATCCAATGCCCAATTATTGTCCAGCCAAGGCAAAAGCCCTTTGCGGTTCACGCGCCAGTTCCTGTACATCATCAAAATAGGTATCGGTCAATTTTGCCCAATCCAGTTGTTTGATGTACTGCAGTCCGGCATGGCGTAAATCTTCCTTGAGCTTCTCATTCTGAAGGATCTTATGAAGGAAAAAAAGATATTCTTTCGGGTTGTTCGGCGAGCATTTATAGCCTGTTTGGCCATGTTCCACCAAACTGGCACTGCCGCCCGCATTCGCAATGACACTCGGTAAACCCGATGCCATCGCCTCGATCACAACGTTTCCGTAGGTTTCCGAAAGGGAAGTGAACACGAAGGCATCCGCCGAAGCGTATAGCCTGGAAAGCTCCAGATGATCCAATTTTCCCAAGAAGACCGCCTTGGGCATCAACTGCATGGCCTCCTCTTTGGCGGTTCCATCCCCCGCGATGATCAGGTTGTAAGGCATGCCTTCCTGTTCCAATTGCTGATAGATACCGATCAGGGTCTGTATATTCTTCTCCCAAACCAGTCGGCTCGCAAACAGGATATTGGGCTTGTCGTTTTTGCTGATCGCTCGGATGTAGGCCTCACAACGTTTGTTCGGGTTGAACAGCTTCACATCGATCCCACGTTGCCATAGGGTCAACCGTTCGCCCTGTATCCCGATCTCCTCCAACTCTCGGATGATGCTATGCGCCGGAACATACACCTTTTCGCAGTTGTTGTAAAAACTGCGCATCCGCCTGCGGATCCAGTTTTCCACCGGTCGGATCAAGCTGCTGAAGTTGCGGAAATAATAGGCGATATAGGAAATGAAATGCGTATGGTAGATACTGATGACCGGAATGCCCTTTCTCTTAGCATATCCCAAGGCATAGAAACCCAATAGCGATGGCGTGGCGATGTGGATGACATCCGGTTGGAAGGCATCCAAGGTTTCCTCCAAACGCCATTTGGCCAATTGCGGCACCGCAAAGGAATAATCATCGTTCATGGGGATCCTGAAGGTAGGAACCTGGTAGCTTTGACCGCCTTCAATCTCACTCGGCCCACGGCCATATACAAATAAATAGGAAAAGGAATTCGGGTCTATCCGATTGATAATCTGATACATTGTTCTGGATGCCCCGTCAAAATCCTCGATCAGGATCTCCGAAAAAAATGCAACTTTCTTCATGTAGAAATAAAATTGTCTGTATTAATAAAAATACTGCCGGAGTTTGTAGTTAATGATAACTGATTATTAATTAATTATGAACAATAAGGCATATAATTCCCGATTTTAATATGGAGTAAATAGTTTGAAAACAAACATTTAATAATCTCTAAAAACTGGGGTTATATTGCTGAATTAGTTTTGTTTCAGATCAAGGAATTTGCCGCTATGCTCATTCAGCTTACCTATCCTAAAAGACGAAAATCAAAACATCTCGGTTTGATCAGTCTTCTTTCTCTACTGCTTATCACAGGTTTTCAATTAAGTTTCAAACGAGGAAATACAGCCAAGGAGGTGTCCAAGACCGTTTTTCCGGTGATGGGAGAGGCCAGCTCGGGCGAGCTTTCGCTGTTGACCTATAATGTGGCGGGATTGCCGCAGATCATTTCCAGTGCGGAAACGGACCGTGCAGTCAGCATCCAAGAGATCGGTCGGCAGATGAATAAATTCGATCTCGTGAATGCCCAAGAAGATTTCAATTATAACCGACAGCTCTATTCGAAGAACACGCATCCCTACCGTACGGAAAACATGGGTGGGGTTCCTTTCGGAGATGGCTTGAGTACGCTGTCCAAGTATCCTATCTTGGAGACTGAACGCATTGCCTGGGAGGATTGCAGTGGTTCGGATTGCTTAACCCCAAAGGGCTTCAGCTATCATCGGGTACAATTGGCCAAAGAAGTATTTATTGATGTTTATAACGTCCATGCTACGGCGCAGGATAACCCTTCGGCAGTCCTGGCAAGAAGAAAGAACCTCCTGCAATTGGCGGAATACATCAAGGAGAAATCTGCTGGAGAAGCGATCCTGATCATGGGGGATTTCAATGCGCATTACGCCTTTTCGGAGGACAATTTACACGATTTCCAGAAAGAAACTGCGGTTCAGGACAGTTGGGTCATGGTTCAGAACAAAGGAATACACCCAGCCTTGCTACCTGATTTCAAGGCGATCCATGCACTTCAGGTGACCGAAGAATGTGAAAGTATTGATAAGATCTATTTTAGGGATAGTGAGAAGTTGCGCTTTAGCCCGAGTTCCTACAAGATCGAACATGAGTTGTTCAGCAATGAGGAAGGAAAACCGCTTTCCGATCATTGTGCCATCTCCTTGAAAATGGCCTGGTCCCTGAATGAACAATAGCCCAATTCTACTATATTATAAGATTAACCCAGTTTATAACCTAATTTCCGCATACCCAGGATTTCCAGGCTATACACTTCGAATTCTTCCATCACGCGGCCGTGCAATTCATAGAATCCACCTCCCAGAAAAGGGTATTGCTTGAGCACGGGCGGGAAGTGGACCGTATCCAACCAATTCCCATCCACATCCAGGAAAGTGCCGAAGCACATCCTTTCCCCTTTAATGGTTCTGGTTTCTTTGATGGTCACTAACCTGCCGATCACCTTGATCTGTTGGCCCAGGTAATCCTGCAGCCGTTCCGCACATACCGTTCCTTGTAGATGCATAGGGTCAAGAAGTTCGTAAAAATCCCCCACTACAAAACCCAAGAGATCCAGTTCGTCCTTGAGGTCCTCCATGCGGTCTTCATCAAATTTGGGTAGGATAAATTGCAGTTCCTCGCTTTCGAAGAGGTTGACCAGCACTTCCTTTTCCACCCTTTTGCTCCGAAAATTGGCCTCCCAGAGTAAGGTCTTCTTGTCCAGGCCGGTAAACCGTAGCGCCCCGATCCGAATCAGGATGTTCAATTGCTCCGGAGCAGGTTGTAGGCGCTGTAGGATATCATGCAGGTCTAAGTAGGGGCCATTAGCGACCCTTTCTTCGACGATGCGATGACCCAGTTCCTGCTCTAGCCCCTGTAGGTGGATGAAACCCACATACACCTGTTGTCCATGGATATTGGTGAGGTAATCACTCTGGTTCAGGCAGGGGAGTTCGATGATCCCGCCATTTCTTCGGAGTTCATGGAAATAGAATTCGGTACGGTAGAACCCTCCAAAGTTATTGATCACCGCCACATAGAATTCGCAGGGATAATACGTCTTGAGGAAAAGACTCTGATAGCTTTCCACGGCAAAGGATGCCGAGTGGCCTTTGGCAAAGGAGTAGCCACCAAAACTTTCCATCTGCCGCCATATTTCCGCACTGACGGCCTCATCGTGCCCCTGCGCCTTGCAGTTTACAAAGAACTTCTCGCGCATCAGCTCAAACTTGTTCTCCGAGCGGTATTTCCCGCTCATCGCGCGACGAAGGATATCCGCTTCTTCCAAGGAAATCCCTCCAAAATGATGGGCCACCTTGATCACATCCTCCTGATACACCATCACACCGAAAGTTTCCTCCAACAGTTCCTTCATTTTGGGATGCAGGTACTCCACCTTGTCCCGATCGTGGTATCGTTCAATATATTGCTTCATCATCCCCGATTGGGCAACCCCCGGGCGGATGATGGAGCTTGCCGCCACCAAGGTGATGTAATCGGAACATTTTAGCTTACCCAACAATTGGCGCATTGCCGGACTCTCGATATAGAAACAACCAATGGTATCCGCGTTCCGGATCATGTGGGCCAATTTAGGATCCTTAAAAAAACGGTCCACATCGTGGATGTCGATATGCTTGCCTCTGTTCTGCTGCACCAGTTCCAGGGCATCCTTGATATGCCCCAGGCCCCGTTGGCTCAAGATATCAAACTTGAACAGCCCGATGCGGTCCGCTTCGAACATATCCATGTGCAAGGTCTTAAAACCCTTGGGCGGAAGCTCCAGCACCCCGTAATTGGCAAGAGGCTCCTCACTGATGAGCACGCCCGCCGCATGCACACTCACATTGCTGGGGAAATTGACCAATAGCGCACCGTATTTCTGGATCCAACGCTGTATCTTATCCTCTGGGCTCCATTCTCTTTTGTGCACCAGCTCATCGATCTCTTCCTTCGGCAAACCAAATACCTTTCCCAATTCCCGAACGATCGCCCTACGCTGAAAAGTGGTATACATCCCTAACAGGGATACATGCTGTTTTCCATAGCGTAAAAAGAGGTATTCAAAAATAGAATCCCGGTCTTTCCAACTGAAGTCGATATCAAAATCCGGTGGGGAGGTACGGCTGGGGTTCAGAAAACGTTCGAAATATAGGTTCAACTGTATAGGATCCACATCGGTGATACGTAGGCAATAGGCAACCACCGAATTGGCGCCACTACCACGCCCCACATGGTAGAATTTCTGTTCGTTGGCATAACGGAGCATATCCCAAACAATCAGGAAATAAGAGCAGAAATTGGATTTGTAGATGATACTGAGTTCTTTTTCCACCCGCGCCATGGCTTGCCGGTTCTTGATCCCATAACGGGTCTTGCAACCCTCTACCGCCAATTTCCGCAACAGTTCCTGGTCCCCTTCCTCCGAGGCCGTGAAATACTTTTTGTTCTTATCCACATGGAATTCCATGCTGATGTTGCAGCTCTTGATCACCTGCATGGTCTTACTGATCACACTTGGAAAGCGGGCAAAGGCAGCGACCAGCACCTCTTCCTCCACGAGGGTTTCATTCGGGCCGGCATAATCCGCTGGGGTCAATTTGGAGAGTAGGGTATTCTTAGCGATCGCCCTTAAGATCCGATGCACATTGTAATGGGCTTTGTCCTGATAGGTGACCGGATGAAGGACTACCCAGCAATCCGCGGCTAGGGCTTCCTGCCAATTCAGTTTGTTGAGATCTTCCATTCCCAGGCCGATCAGCTCCTGTGGGCGGAGCTCCCCAATCTCCGTGTGCTGCTCCAGGGGATAGATCACCCATACGTTTTCCAGATCAAAAGTCGGTCGATCGGGAAAATCCAGTTTTTTCACTTTATGATGGGAAAGAAAATGATGGATCTGCGTAAGCCCCTGGTTGTTCTTCGCCAATAGGATATAACAAAGCTGATTATCATTTCTGACCTCTGTACCGACGATGGGCTTAATGCCCTTTTCTTGGCATTTTAGGACAAAATCCCAGCAATCGGCAGTAGAATTGATATTGGTAAGTGCCATGGCAGTGATGCCCATACCTGAAGCTTGCTCCAGTAGATCTTTGGGCGAAAATGTTCCATAATGGAAGCTGAACCAGGTCTTACAATTCAAATACATGTTACAAGATTACGAAATATAGCTTTATTTTGCTAAAAATATTAGTAAAATAAAGTATAACAAATTGATAGATAACCTTATAAATAAATTGGAATTATTCAGACTAACTATTAAGCAGGAAGTTCTTTCCACTCCCAATCGAAGGACATGGAGACCGCCAAATGGTCGGATAGGGCTGCCCCAGCCTGATTGGTAAAGTGTGAAATTTCCACCTCATAGGTCTTAGGGATCAAAGTCAGGTTATCCCCATTTCTAAAGAAGATCTTGTCCAGACTTTCGGTGTCATTTGTCAGGGAGAGCATGTGCTGGGCAATGAATTTCGGGATGATCTCCGGAAATGTACCGTTGCGGAGATGAGTCACCCATCCATCCGACAACCCGGTATTCACTAAAAATTCATGGAGATTATCGCGTTTATAAGCATAATGGGCGTTGAAATCCCCCATTACAATCAGGGGTTTTCCGACAGAATGTTCTTGGATATAGGCCGCTAATTGACGGATGTTTTCTCTTCTTGCTTTTGCCGCACGCGCTACATCACTGGAATTGGCATGCACATTATAAACATCGATAAACACATGCTGATCCAATTGGATTTTGGCAAAAGTGAATCCCTTCACGGTCCAACAATCCGGACCACTACAATGCCGCCAAGGAATACGACGGTATTCTACAATCGGATATTTGGATAGGGTATTCAAGCCATCACCCAAAGGGATTTTTCCTTTATGCACAGTGCGGTAGGGATGTTTGTTCAGGGAATAGAAGGCCGAATTGTAATTGAAGTCTTCCTGTACATTCACGATGTCAAATTCCTCCACCTTTTCACCAATCTCCGTGATACTGACTCTTCTAGGGGTTTTTGCGGCTGAGATGCCTTGGGGTAATCCGGCAATATTATAGGTCAGCACCTTAATATTGCCTTTTGAAAGTTGGCCGTCTTTGTCTTCATCTGGCGTTAATTCTACCAGGGTTAATTTTCGTCTTAGTTTTTTGAAAATCAATAAGACTACAATAATCAGAACAACCAGTATATATACTATAATCATCAACAAACTATTATGGGAATAAAGATAACCTGATTGGATTACCTAAATCTTTATTTTATGTTAAGTTATCCTTATTCCTTTGATGACGTTAGAATCTTATTCTTGATCAGGCTTATCCTTATTAGGTTTTTCCTTTTTCTCTTCGTTGATATTCTTCAAATCTTCATAAGGGTTTTCCTCCGCCTCATGGACCTCTTTGTAAACAACTTCTTCCTTCGTTTGATTGCCTTGCTCATCGGTAGTTACCTTCACATCCATTTCAATTTTCTTTTTGTTCTTAGGTGTTCTGACAATTCCCCATTTCATCAACAACTCCTGGGTGGAGTTCTTTTTGAGGTGAAGTTTTTCAGGTTCACCGATCAAGAAACCAATCGCCTGCATACCAGGAGAGGCATCGAAAATAACCTTCAAGGTAGCAATCAACGGTAGGGCAAGGATCAATCCGGCCAATCCGAATAGCATACCACCCAATAAAATACCTATAATGGCCATCAACGGATTGATGCTTACTTTACTGCCCACTATATTAGGGGTGATGATGTTTCCTTCCAAAAATTGCACCACCTGGAACCAAGCGACCACACCTAATGCATACCAAGCACTATCCTTGGTAGCCAAGGCAAATAAGGCGGGCAGGATGGACCCAATAGCAATACCAATATAAGGCAATAGCATTAACAAGGATGCCAAGGAACCAAAGAACCAAGCATAGTCAATGCCCATGGCCATTAAACCTACGGTATTCAGCACCGCTACGATCCCCATTACGGTGATCAGACCGACCAGGTAACTCTGTACAACCTCATAAATTTTGTTCAATACCTCATTCACTTTGTGTTGAGGAGTGGATTTGAAAGCCTTGAAGAAAAATTCCCGAAAGAAATCACGGTAGTACAATAAGAAGAAACTGAATAACGGAACCAAGATGGCACTACCCAGTAGGTTACCGATGGAGCCAAAAGTGGAGGTTAATGTCCCGGCCATATTCTCCATGGATTTATTTCCCTGCTCGCGGAGTTTTTCCATCACCTCTGTCTTCTCAACACCAAACTGACTACTGATCCATTCCTGGCCGCGCTCCAGAACCGATAGCACTTTGTCCGTTATCGCTGAAGCATCTTTTCCGATGATGATACTTTCATGCACGATAAACCAAAAAAGCCCAGAAATGACCGCGATAGCGACCAGAACTGCTAGAATGGACGAAAATGCTTTCCCTAGATGCAGGCGGTCGAAGAACCTTGCCAAGGGATAGAGAGAAATGGAAATAAGGATGGAGAATAATAGTGGTAATAAAACACTTTGCGTAAAATACATCAAAGCTATGATTAATACCATCGCCAATAAGCTTGCAGAAAGCTCCATGGCATAGGGTCTTTTGGTCTGATTTTTTTCCATATGGTCTTTATAACGTGTTAGGCAATTTTTTGTTTTTTCTCTCCCAATATAAAACATATAAAAATGCAAAGAAAATTACGATGGCATTTCCATACATGATTCCTGGGATTCGCGATAGCTGATCGTGATAAATATATCCTGCAAATACTGCGCCACCACCTATACCGGCCTCCAAGGCAATATACATGGTTGCCATGGCCTTACCGCGGTATTGCGGAAGGGAAAGATCGATGGTCCAGGCATTCACGGCAGGCGAAAATATCCCAGTACCTATCCCATAGATACAGGCACCAATGATCAGGTGCAGAATGCTGTCGCTAAAACCGATGTATAGGACGGAGATTGTAACAATCAATAAACCTACTTTCATCACGGAAATCCGACCATAACGGTCTGCCACTTTCCCGGATACCATCCGTATGGCGACGGACGCAACGGTATAGGCCGTGAAGAAGAGCCCTTTGTTCTGTATCCCCAAATGTTCACTCCAATCGGGAATAAGGGTCAGGATAACGCCATAAGCGGTATAAGAGAATAGGGTTACTATACCCGCCGGGATGACCCGAAGTTCGATGATGTCCCTCCGCGAGATCTTCAGCATTCGCCTATGGAATTTTTGCTTATCCTTTAAGGTCTCCTTCATGTTCATGACGATGATGATGGACAGGAAGGCGAAAGCAGAAGAGCTGTAGAACATGGTGTTCAGGTCGGCAACCATGGCAATATAACTTCCGATGGCAGGTCCAACCGCGCCCCCAATACTAAAGCATAGCCCATGCATGCCCAATGCTTCGCCCCAACGTGTAGAAGGAATAATATCGGCTATATAGGCAGAAGTTGCCGTAGGTTTGAAACCGGTGGAGAATCCATGCACCAATCGGAGAAGAAAGAATCCGGCCACACTGGTCAAGATAGGGTAGAGGAATCCACAGAGCACACATACGATGGATCCGATCGCCATCACGGGAACACGACCCCATTTATCGGTCAAACGACCACTGAAAGGTCTGGAAATTCCGGCTGTCAAAGTGAATAATCCAATGATCAGGCCTTTATGTTCCGCTCCGCCCAAGGAACTTAAATAGTTGGGCAGTTCGGGGATGATCATGTTGAAGCTTGCTGAAAAAAGCAAGGAACTCAGGCAAAGTAACCCAAATTGTAAGGTATATAAGGGCCTTTGATCTTCCTCCGCAGCATTCTCCATCATATTATCTTAGTTTTTGTCTTGTTAATTCTGAACAAAATATGGTAGTCGCCACAGCAACATTCAATGATTCGGCAGCACCGACCCGTGGAATGGTCACCTTTTTCTGGATTTTCGGGATCAGATTCTTCCGAATGCCATTCCCTTCATTGCCCATGATGATCAAGCCTTGCTTACCAAAATCAGTTTCATAGATGGAATCGCCATCCAATAAGGCACCGAATGTGGGCAACTGGTTTTCTTCCAAAAAGGATTCGATATCCAGGTAATGGATCTTGATCCTGGAAAGGGAACCCATGGTTGCCTGTACTACCTTGGGATTGTAGGCATCCACCGTTCCTTGGGAGCAGATCAGGTGCTCGATGCCGAACCATTCTGCGGTGCGGATGATCGTGCCTAAGTTGCCTGGATCTTGCACATCATCCAAGATCAAACTGTGTTTGTTCGCAAGGATAGCAGGGTCTAGATCGTCCTCCGCAGGCATTTCCACCGTTGCCAATGCCCCTTGTGGATTCTTCAGGCTACTGATTTTTCCAAATTCCGCTACAGTGACTTCTTCCAGTTTTATATTTTGAGGGATTTTCCCCAATTTTGCAGCGGCATCTGCCGTCGCCCATATTTTTTGTATCTTGTAGGATGAGCCAACAAATTCCATTACGGACTTAATTCCTTCCACTACAAATAATTGATGCTGGGTACGAAATTTTTTATGCTGCAATGACGTAATTAAACTGATTTGTGCTTTTGACAACATGGGACGAATGACTAAAAAAAGAAGTTTGTTTATTTTTGCAAGTATAACGTTTTTGTTGCTATTTTTTGCAGCATGTCGTTCAGCGAAGTACTTGGAAGAAGACCAAGCCTTGGTGACGGATGTAGATATCAACGGTGTCAATCAACAATTGAAGGAAAGTGCCGGTCAATACGTGGCCAATGATATCCGTCCCAATTCCCCCTTATATTTAACCATTTACAATATTTTCAATACCCGTGATGGAGCCTATAAAACGGATGGAATCAAAAACGTAGGTGAAGCCCCACGGATTTTGGATTCTGCCCTGGTGGAACTTTCCGCCAACCAGATCCAACGTTTCCTGCAGACCAAGGGATATTTCAATGCCCAGGTGAAACCCCAGGTTTTGATCAAAAACAAAAAAGCGAGAATTGAATTCAATACGGAACCTGGCCAAGGTTACCTGGTCAATGCTATCAACCGGGAAGTGCAGGATCCAGAAGTGGATCGCATTTACCAAGAGGAGGTCGTTCCGGGCAGCCTCGTGAAAGTGGGCAAGCAATATGATGCTGCCGATCTTTATCTGGAAAGGGAAAAATTATATACCAGTATGCGTGAGCGTGGGTACTATGATTACCTACGGCAGTATATGCGTGTTGCGGTGGATACCATAGGTCTTCAACATAAAACCGATCTTTCCATACAAGTTTCCAATCCCAGTGATTCGTCAGCGCATCAGATCTATCACATCGATTCGGTGTATTTCCGGGTGGAAGCAGCCGATCCATCCCTGCGGAAAAATGAAGAAGCTTACCTGGATACCCTTCGTAAGATCGTTTATCTGGATGAGACCGGTAAGTTTCGCTTATCGCCTTTATCCCGCTATGCGTTCTTACGGAGAGGACAGAAATACAATAGCGAAAACGAGGAACTGTCCTACGATAGGCTCTATGAGATGAATGGTTTCCGGTCGGTAAAGATCAACTACCAAAAAAAGGATTCCGCGTTGTTGGATGTTTATTATAACCTCATTCCGCGTGCGGCCATGAGCAACCAAATGGAAGGAGAATTTACTTTCAGTTCGGGGATGAGCGGGTTCAACGTGGGAAATACCTTTGCCCATCGAAATGTGTTCGGTGGTTCGGAAACCATCGAGGTGCGCATGCGCTACGGGGTACTTTTTGATTCCAGACTACCGGGAAGTTTGTCGGACAAGATCTTCAACAATGATTTCCAGATCGGGGTCAACCTATCCTTTCCACGCATATTGGCGCCTTTCCGCGTTCGAAGTGTTGGACGTTTTGGGCTTCCAAGAACCACGATATCCTCCAGTCTGCAGTTGTTTTTCCAAGATCAGACCTATGCCAACCGCTATTTTATCAACAGCTTGAACTACCAATGGTACGAAGCGACCAACAAGATGCATAGTTTCACGCCTGTAGTGATCGAATACCGTGATGGCCGATTGAACGAATCCTTTATGAATAACCTGATCGAACAGGGTTACGAGCTGTATGTGCGTAGTAACAATCGTCGATATTTTGGATTGGGTTCACAATATGCCTATACCTATAATGCGCCAAAACTGACTTCCAAAGAAAGCTTCAGCTATTTCCGTGGTGCCGCGGATATCAGTGGTAACCTTTTGGGGCTATTATCCAATACCCTCAACCTGCGTACCAATGATAAGGGAGAGAAGTTATTGTTCGGCGTTCCTTATCTGCAATATGTGAAGGGCGAAGTCGATTACCGTTGGTATAAATTCCTGGGCGGTAATAAACAATTTGTATTTCGCTTTAATTCGGGGGTGATTGTGCCTTATGGTAACAATTCTACCTTGATCATCTTTGAAAAGAGTTTCTTTTCAGGCGGTATGAACGGTATCCGTGCTTGGCAGGCCAGAACATTGGGACCAGGGGGTTATAACCGTTCTACCAAACCGGAGAATATCCGATTGAACCTCCGCAACCTGGATCAGCTGGGGGAGGTAAAGATCGAAACCAATGCGGAATACCGCTTCCGGATGTTGAATAACTTCTTCGGCGCCAAACTTAATGGAGCTACTTTTATCGATGCCGGAAATATTTGGCGATTGCGTAAGGACGATTTCAATATCGATGGGGAATTTGTCGGAAGTAAGTTCCTATCCCAAATTGCCATAGGTACCGGTTTTGGATTGCGTGTGGATATGGATTATTTTACCATCCGCTTAGATGCGGGTTTGAAGGTCAAAGATCCGCAGTTCCGTGGTAAAGAACAATGGGTCATCAGGCATCTGTTTGATTCCAAGGATTTCAAATACCAATATGCACTGAGCAACCGCCCAGACCGCTATAATTTTATCCAATATAATTTTGGTGTTGGAATGCCATTTTAAAAGATGGTAAGCCTTGCGAAGATCGTTTAGATCAGATCTTTCAACCCAAGTATAGTACTCTCGATCAGCTGTTTCACGTCTAATCCTTTGCTATAATTCAAATAGAAGTACACTAAGGCAATGATCAAAAGGGTGATCAGGAATCGCTTTAATTTATACGCGATGAATAAGACCAGCAATGGAACGACGATCAGCAGAAAACCAGAGATCTTGTAAGGGCTTATCCCTTTTTCGGTTACCCGAAGAAAAAATAATTTCCCGATTTCCTTATCGCCCGATTTATGCTTGAAAAAAACAAATGTTGAGGATTCGATCGGGTTGCTTGTAACAGCTACTCCATCTGTAAAACGCAGATCTTGCTGGAAACCATTGATCGTGAACTTGTAATCACCGTTCACCTGATTATTGGTTTTTTCAAGTGAATCCGTGGCAATAATAGCGAGTTTTCCATTCTGAGAAAGATTTTCTTTCACCATGAAATCATTAATACTTGCTTGTTGAGCCGTACCAGTGAACGGAAAAATCATAGCCATTGCTAGTATCAAGCAGATTATCCAGCTGTTTTTCATGATGCAATGATACAAAATAGATAGGAATCTTCTTATCTTTGCAGACATTATTAAATAAAAGCAAAATTATATGTTGCAGTTAAATTACATCCGTGAGAACAGGAATGAAGTAGTTGAAAGACTTGCTGTAAAGAATTTCAACGATGCAGAATTGGTAGATCAGATCATTGCCTTAGACGAGCAACGTCGTAAGGTTCAAAATGAATCGGACTCCATCGCAGCTGAAGCCAACTCCTCTGCAAAGCAAATTGGAGATTTGATGCGCCAAGGTAAGAAAGAAGAAGCCGAAGCTATCAAATCGCGTTCCGCAGCATATAAAGAACAGATTAAAAACTTACAGGATACCTTGGAGCAGGTAGAGCAGGATTTGCAGTCTAAACTCGTGCAATTACCTAATTTACCATACCATATGGTACCAAAAGGATTGACCCCGGAAGATAATGAAGTGGTATTGACCAATGGAGAAATTCCATCTTTGGGAGCTGATACACTTCCACACTGGGAGTTGGCCTCGAAATACGATATCATTGATTTTGAGTTAGGAACCAAGATTACAGGAGCCGGCTTTCCGGTGTATAAAGGAAAAGGTGCTAGATTGCAAAGAGGATTGATCAATTTCTTTTTGGATGAAGCGACCAAGATGGGCTATGGTGAGGTGCAGGTTCCGATCGTTGTGAATGAAGCTTCGGCCTATGCAACGGGACAATTGCCGGATAAAGAAGGGCAGATGTACCATGTTACGCAAGATGAGCTATACATGATCCCAACGGCTGAGGTGCCGATCACCAATATTTACCGTGATGTTATTGTTAAAGCGGAAGATTTTCCGATCAGACATTGTGGATATACGCCTTGTTTCCGTCGTGAGGCAGGATCTTATGGCGCGCATGTGCGTGGTTTGAATAGATTGCACCAGTTTGATAAGGTGGAGTTGGTTCAGATTGTTCACCCGGAGAAATCTTATGAGACATTAGAGGAAATGAGTACGTATGTACAGTCTTTATTGCAGAAGTTGGGATTGCCTTATCGTGTGTTGAGGTTGTGTGGTGGAGATATGAGTTTTGCCTCTGCAATGACCTATGATATGGAGACTTTTTCTGCTGCGCAGCAACGTTGGTTGGAGGTTTCTTCTGTTTCTAATTTTGAGACTTATCAATCGAATAGGTTGAAGGTGAGGTTTAAGAATGAGGACGGAAAAACTACTTTAGCGCATACATTGAATGGTTCAGCATTGGCTTTACCAAGGATTGTAGCGACGCTATTGGAGAATAACCAAACTGATAAAGGGATTAAGATTCCGGAGGTATTGGTGCCTTATGTAGGCTTTGAGTATATTGATTAAGGGATTTTTACACGTCATTGCGAGGAACGAAGCAATCTTTTTACACTAATCCAAAGATTGCTTCGTCGTACCTCCTCGCAATGACGTAGAATCCTCTTTAAAAGGCTCCATCCTCACCAAATACTGATCATTCTCATCCTCAAAAAGGATCTGAACTACCCATCCCTCTTCCCTCGCTATTTTAATCAAAGTCTCTTGATCAATATACAACCACTTAAACAAATCCCCCTTCTGTTCCTTATACTCATATTGAAAATTGATCTCCCCAAAATAATGCTCCGGCCTTTTGATCTTATATTCTTCATACAAATAAGAAATATCCGAGCTATCAAACAGCAACTGCCCTCTATCCGACATCAATGTTTTGGCATGTTGAAGCACCTTCCGAAATCCCTCCAAAGTCCCAGCAATCCCGATTCCGTTCATCAAGAACAACAAGGTATCATACTTTTCTTCACCCCCATATTGGAAAAAATCCCCATGCACCACTTTCCCAACACCTCTTTCCCGCATGATATTACAAGCGATCTCTGAAATCTCCAAAGCCGTCACATCAAATCCTTTTTCCTGAAGGTATAAAGCATGAACACCTGTTCCTGCCCCCACATCCAACACCTTACCATCACATAACGACAAGGCGATAAATTCCAATTCCGGGATATCATCATCCTGCCTGTAAAAAACCTCCACCGGCATTTCCTCGATATCGCCATAACTGCTATGCAATAGTAGGGGATGGCTCAGTTCCCCCTTTTCCTTATAATCAAATAAGGCATCGCCATATACATCTCTACTCATGTTCCTGGATATTTAAGAATCGCTTCGCCATTTTTATTTCTTCTGGATCACCGGTATGTTTGTTCGGCTCGTCGGAAAGTTTGATAACCGGTGTCCATTCCCCTTCATCCGGATAGGCTTCCGTCATTTTCAGCACGATATTCATCCGTGGTAGTCCCACATCATTGGTGAAATCTGTTCCGATACCAAAGGAATGGCCGATTTTATCCTGGCTGAATTTCACGATCTTCACCACCTTTTCATAATCCAATCCATCGGAAAAGATTATGGTCTTGGTCAAAGGGTTGATCCCCCTGCTTTTATAATGATCGATGGTCTTTTGTGCAAATTCGATCGGATCACCACTATCATGCCTTACCCCATCAAATAATTTGGACAATTTTTTATCAAACTGTTTGAAGAAAACTTCGGTGGTATAGGTATCAGATAAGGCGATCCCCAAATCCCCACGATACACGTTGGACCAGTTCTCCAGCCCAAGCAGGTTCGCCATTTTATAACCATATTTCGCAGCATGGAACATAAACCATTCATGGGCATGCGTGCCGATCGGTTTTGTTTCATATTTCATGGCAAAATGAACATTGCTGGTACCGATGAAGGTATTGGATTTATGGGATTTCAATGCTTTGATCACCAAATCATGCACGGCTGAGGAATGTCTACGTCGGGTTCCAAAATCGGCAATGGTGATGTTCAGCTTATCGTATTTGTCCATCTTATCATTTACGATCTTCATGACCTCTTCATCGTCCACCCTTTGCAAGCCGGTCATTTCATAATACAATTCGCAGATCAGGGCCATCAAAGGCACCTCCCAAAGAATGGTCCTGTACCAATATCCCTCGATCTTCACGATCAGATCATCTCCCTTTTGGGTAATCTTCACCTCATCCGGGTCGTACTGGTAACCTTGGAGAAAATCAAAATAGGTAGGATCGATGTAGGGACATGTTTTTGAAAAAAAGGTTTTCTCGGCTTTGGTTAATTTCAAATCGACCATCTTATCCACGGCCTCTCTGAATTTCGCTGCAAATCCTTCCGGAAATTTATGTTTACCACGATTGATGAACTGGTATCTCGCTTTTGCTTTTGGAAACAACTTAACGACAGCGTATTGCATCGTGAATTTATAGAAATCGTTGTCTAAAATGGATTTTAGTTTTGCCATTAGGTGTGATTTATGCTTTTCTGTTCCTTACAATTTAGTAAAAATAGAAGAATTTCGGGTTTTTACCAGCATATTTCCGAATTATGAAATCGAGTTACCCTCGAGGCTTAAGCAGTTTGTAAGTAATTTGCAAGTGAGGTGTAAGTGTATAAAGTCACTTACAAGTCACTTACACCTCACTTAGATCTCACTTGCAGCGCGATTCCAAATGGTGAAAAATTCGGTTGAATTTACCAAGATCCTTATCTCTCCAACCATACAAAAAAAGGCCGTATACTGCTGTGTATACGACCTCTTTAAAATTTATTTCGACTAAATGTATGTATTATCTTCTTCCTGAATTTCCTCGTTCCGAACGTCCAGAATTACCACCGCCATTAGATCTTGCGGCAGGTTGGCTAGAACGGCTTGAGCTTCTTTCCACAGCTGGTCTACTTTGAGAACCTCTTGACTGGGATTGATTACTCGTTTGGAAAACACGGTTCTGCGTTTGTGGTCTGCTTGAACGTTCCATTTGTTGAGAACGCTGCGGACGACTTTCCTGACGTGGAGCTGCTTGCCTTGGAGATGATTGTCTCGGAGCAGACTGCCTTGCAGTTTCTTGTCTCGGAGCAGTCTGTCTTTGTTGACCTCTGCTCATCGATTCGCTTCTTCTTGACTGTTCAGTGGGACGAGTCGTTGTACTTCTTGTGTTTCCTTGAGAACGCTCGGTTCTACTATTAGCGTTGTTAGAGTTGCCAATACGCATCACACGTTGACCGTTTTCATCCTTAGTAATATTATAGTTTCCACTTCTTGAAGATGAACGAGAACTTGAGCTTCTATTACCTTCAGAACGAGAGATGGTACCTCTATTACTTTCTGAGCGAGAACTTGAGCTTCTATTACCTTCTGATCTAGAGATGGTACCTCTATTGTTCGAAGGGCTACCTATTCTTGCTGAACGGTTTGCTCTAGCAGAGTTTCTATCCGGACGGTACATATCTACCGAGTTTCTTCCAACGCGACTTACAGAACGATCGCGGCTAAAATTCACATTTCTTACATCTACACGTCTACCAAGTCCACGTTCGATATCACGACGTGATGGTCCACCATAGTAATGGTTGTTATTAACGATATAGGTGTTGTTGATAATCGTAGTTCTGTTATAGATATTACGGTTTCCGTAAGACCAGTAACGAGACATATGGTTATCATAGATACGACCGGTAGGTAGGAATAACCAAAGATTAATCGGTAAACCAATATTAACGGTTACAGAAATACCAGGCGACATTGGAGCCCAACCGTAGTATCCACCACCATTACGCCAATTTACCCAAGCCGGTCCCCATTCATATCCAGGGATCCAGGCCCAGCCACGATGGCTACGGTGAATCCAACGACCATAGTGGAATGGAGCCCATCCCCAGTCGTAATTAGAAACCCATGTGTTACCATATTCGGTCATGGTCCAATAGCCATTGGTTCCATAAGGACGAAAATCGCGTCCTTCATTAGGATACCAAACATCACCATATTCTGGGTCTCTATCCCAGTCGCCATAGGGGCTTAATTCATGATAGAAGTCATCAAATTCCAAATCATCCTCATAATAACCTTGGGCGGCTGCATTTTTTGCAGAAAAAACAGCAAATAGCATGAATAAAATTCCTGCAAAAATTGTCGAAGTGTTTAAATTTTTCATATGCCAACCAAATTAAGTTTTCGCTTATTTTGTCAGTATGACCTTAAACGAGAAGGAAAGGTTTAATAGTATAATTTTTTTGTCAAACTTTTTTGGCTCAATTGCTGTATTAAGGAATAATGGCTTTGAGAAATTTTGGGAAAAAATAAATTTGTACATTTGCCAACGAATATTACCAATGCTGGAAAACAGGAAGAGTAACATAATCATTCATTAATGGCAAAAAAGATAGAGACCTTACTCCTTGAATTTGCGAAGATCCATCGATTCTTGATGCGCTTCTTCCGCGAAGTGGTAAGTCCCCCATTTGAGTTTAAGGAAATTATCCGTCAGTGTTATGAAATCGGATGGAAGTCATTTCCCTTGATTAGTTTAACCGGATTTATTGTGGGCTTTGTATTTACAAAACAATCCCGACCTTCTTTGGAGGATTTTGGGGCCACATCCTGGCTTCCGAACCTGATCTCCATTGCCATCGTGAGGGCATTGGCACCTTTGGTAACCGCCCTGATCGCATCGGGTAAGGTGGGGTCGCAGATCGGTGCCGAATTAAGTTCCATGAACGTAACGGAGCAGATCGATGCGATGGAAGTTTCTGGTACCAATCCTTTCAAATTTTTGATTGCCAGCAGGATCCTTGCTACCACCTTGATGATTCCTGTTTTGTGTTTTTATGTGGCAGGTATTGGTCTAGCAGGTGGTTATTTAAGTATCATCTCCAAGGATCAGTTAAGTATATTGAGTTTTATTACCCAAGTCTTTGAATCCATCACCGCGAAAGATGTATTTGCGATGGTGTTCAGAGCAGTGGTATTTGGTTTTACGATTGGATTTGTAAGTACATATGTAGGTTATTATTCTACAAAAGGTACTGAAGGTGTGGGTAAAGCGGCCAACGCGGCGGTTGTTGCCTCCATGTTCATTGTATTTATTGAAGAATTGCTGATCGTACAGATTCTAGCCTTAATAGGATAACATGGAACAGAAAAAGAACGTAGAGATCGATTATAATGATGCCGTGATTCATGTAGACCATGTGAGCAAATCATTTGGAGACCTGCATGTACTGCGTGATGTCGACCTGAAATTGTACAACCGCGAGAACCTGGTTGTTCTTGGGCGTTCTGGTACCGGTAAATCCGTATTGATCAAATTGATCTCCGGATTGTTGAAACCAGATGCTGGAGATATCCATGTTTTGGGCGAGGTGGTCAATCATCTAAAAGAAAAAGAATTAAGGGAACTTCGATTGCGGATTGGATTCTCCTTTCAGAATAGTGCCTTGTATGATAGTATGACGGTTAGGGAGAACCTAGAGTTTCCTTTGGTGAGAAACAAAAGAAACCTAACCAGGGCAGAGATCAACAAAGAAGTGGAAGATGTGTTAGATGGCGTTGGGCTATTGCGCACGATCAACCAAATGCCATCCGAACTGTCCGGTGGACAACGAAAAAGGATCGGTATTGCGCGGACCTTGATTTTAAGACCCGATATTATGATGTATGATGAACCAACAGCGGGACTTGACCCGATTACCTGTTTGGATATCAATTCCCTGATCAATGAGGTTCAGGAACGGTATAAAACATCATCCATTATCATTACCCATGACTTGGCCTGTGCAAAAATGGTCGGTGACCGAGTGGCCATGTTATTGGACGGACGTTTTGAACGCGTAGGTAAATTTTCGGAAATATTTGATACAGAAGATGAAAGGGTGAAACCTTTCTATGATTATAATTTTATTGTATAACAGAGTTTATGGCAACAACAGATAGAAAACGATCCATAATCGTTGGTTTGTTCACCTTTATTGGATTAATCATTTTAGTGGCTGGTATCTTGGTATTGGGTACTCAACAGAATAAATTCAGTAAGAATTTAACAGTTACGACCTATTTCAAGGATGTTAAAGGATTGAAAGTTGGAAACAATGTTTGGTTTTCCGGTGTAAAGGTTGGGATTATCAAGGAGATCAGTTTTGAGAGTGTAGAGAATGTGAAGGTGGTTCTGAATGTAGAGGAAAAATCGAGTCAATTTATCCGTAAGGATGTTATTGCGACCTTAAGTTCAGATGGTTTGATCGGTAATGCGATCATCAGTTTGGTGGGTGGTTCCGAAGCTTTCCCACAGATTGAGGACAATGATGTCATCAAATCCGGAGTTTCTGGTGGTATGGATGCTATGTTGGCAACCCTACAGGTTAACAATGAAAACCTATTGGAAATCACCAAGAACTTTGCCATGTTATCGAAACAGATTTTGGATGGAAAAGGAACAGTAGGTGCGCTGATGACGGATGATGAGATTGCCAATAACCTGAAGAAAACCGTTGTTTCCTTGAATGGAACCATGACTACAGCTAATGCAGCGGTAAATAATTTATTGACCTTATCTCAGAAATTGAACAACAACGAAGGATTGATTCATGATTTAACCACCGATAAAGAGGTTTTTGCGAGTTTGAGACAATCTGCAGCACAATTGCAGGGAGTAACTCAAACGGCATCTGCTTTGATGGCCAACCTGAATGAAACAACCGCTCGATTGAATGATAAAGACAACGCGATCGGTGTGTTGACCAATGATCCAGAGGCTGCCAATGAGATCAAGCAGATCCTACGGAACCTGAACATGGGTTCGGCGAAGTTGGATGAAAATATGGAAGCTCTTCAGAGTAACTTCCTATTGCGTGGATTCTTCAAGAAAAAGGCGAAAGAAGAAGCTGAAGCAGGCGTAGATAGCTTAAAAAATTAAGCTTAGATGATTACAGAAAATGATATCCTTTTTGAGGATAACCATCTTATTGCCATTAATAAACTTGGTGGTGATATTGTTCAGGTAGATAATTCAGGTGATCCTTCGATGGAGGATATGCTGAAGGTTTTCCTGGCGAAAAAATATAATAAGCCCAATGATGCATTTGTTGGGGTGATCCATCGCTTGGATCGTCCGGTAAGTGGGATGATTTTATTTGCCAAGACCAGCAAGGGTTTGGATCGGATGAATAGGCTGTTCCATGATCGTAAGGTCAGGAAAACTTATTTAGCTGTTGTTCGCGAAAAGCCTAAGGCGATGAAAGGAACTTTGAAAAACTGGTTGTTGCGGGACAGGAAGAAGATGGTGACCAAAGCCTTTGATCGGGAAGTGAAAAATGGGAGTTATGCGGAGTTGGATTATGAGGTAGTGGGAGCTCTGGATGGGTTTTATCTGTTGAAGATCAATCCGTTGACTGGAAGAACACATCAGATCCGGAGCCAGCTTTCTTTTATGGGCTGTCCGATCGTGGGGGATAATAAGTATGGGTATCCTCGCGGAAGCCAGTTAAGGACTATTTGTTTGCATTCGAGGTCTTTGGCGTTCAAGCATCCGGTGAAGGAGGAGGAAATGATCGTGAAGGCTCCATTGCCGAAGGATGGTTTCTGGGAGAAATTCAATGTTTTATTGAAGGAGGATATCTGATCGTTGGTCTGCTAAGATCTGATCGTTGGTCTGCTGTGGATGTTTGATATTAGTTAAGATTTATACGTAACTTTATAACATGAAATATTTAAGAGCCCTGAAGTTGAGTCTAATTGCTTTGCTGCTTTGTTTGTCTTTTGTTTCTTTGCCTACGGTTAGTTCCGCGCAATGTGCGATGTGTTCATTAAATGCAGAGAACAGTACAAAGGATGGCAATACGCAAGGGAAGGGATTGAATGCGGGGATATTGTTCCTATTGGCGATGCCATTTCTTTTTGGCGCTGGTATGGGAATTCTTTGGTACAAGAAATACAGAACACCTTCGGAGAAATCTGGGTTTAAGATGACGGAAGGGTTAGAGAAGTAAATTTGTTAGGGAGAGCCAGGGCATTGGGAGGTGTTGCGTCATTGCGAGGCCTACGTCATTGCGAGGAACGAAGCAATCTTTCGATTAATTTAAAGATTGCTTCGTCGTACCTCCTCGCAATGACGGGAAGAGTCCTCGCAATGACGGGGAAAGCTACCTACTCATGATTAATATACTGCATCGTACTATCAAAAATAAACGCCTTATCCGGAAACTGCGTTCCAATAACAGCTTGAATTTCCTGCAAAACCTCCTCTTGAAACTCCACAATCTCTTTTTCGCTATTCAACGTCACCTGCATACAATACGTCTGGCCTTCATGCGGCGAATTCAACATCTTCAAAAATTTGATGTTCTTGCCTTCATGCGCCTTCAATTGAGTCCTGATCCAAACCAGCAGATCATGATGAACGCTGTCCTCCATAATGATGGAAATGTTATATAGAAACATAAAATATGATTTTGATATCTGCTGTAAAATTAAGGTTGCAAAAGTAACTTTTCCGTATTTTTTTTTAATATTTGAGAAAGGGATAAAATAGTATATGAAAGGGAATGCTTTGATTTTTGTAATAATCTTGCTTGGGATGTTTATTTCTTGCAAGCAATCGGACAGAAATCAACCGATTATCCCCGTGGAAGATTTCTTTGTAAAACCCGATAAGGGATCTTTCAAATTATCACCCGATGGCAGCAAAATTGGCTATCTGGATGTACATGACCATTGTAAGAATATTTTTATCCTGGATCTACAAAACCCCGATTCATCCAAGCAACTGACCTATCAGGCCGACCTGAATGTGCAGAGCTTCTTTTGGCTGGATAACAAACAGATTGTCTTTTCCAATACCCAATCAGCGGCAGATAGCCTCCGATTGTTCTATATCGATGTGAAGACCGAAAAACGGTCCCCATTATTATCGCCCCAAAAGTCAAGGTTAAGATGGATCAATCCCATCAAAGTGAATAATGGTGCTGTTACTGTAGCGATGAATAAACGGGATTCTTCTCTTTTCGATCTCTATAAAATCTATTTTGATGGTCGTAAAGAGGAATTGGTCTACAAAAATCCGGGCAATATTGTTTCCTGGATCGGCTCGCCGGATGGGGTGGTGAGATTGGCAATGACCAGTGACAGTGTACAGGAATCCGTGCTATACCGTGCTTCCGAAAGCGCAGCTTTTAAGGAGGTCATGCAGAACAATTTTGAAACAATTTTCATTCCATTGGGATTCAAAAAAGGCGCTATGGAAACCGTATATGCCCTATCCAATCAGAACAGAGATAAACTTGCTTTGGTCGAATTTGATGCAAGTCAAGGAAAAGAGGATAAATTACTGTTCATGGAAGAAAAGGGAGATCTATCCTCCGAAGGATATTCCCATCAGGTTCAAGAAATGGCTTTCACCTCTTCTTTTACCAATAAATATGAAAAACGCTTCTTCAATCCCGTGTACGAAGATGTATATAAAGACCTGAAAAAGAAATTCGATGATTCGGAAATTGGTTTTGTGGATGCAGATCAGAAACTGGAAGGTTTCATTGTACGTGTTTACAGCGACGTCCATCCAGGGGAGATCTACTATTATAACCGCTTGACCAAAACCTACAAATTATTGACAGAGGATAATCCGAAATTGAAGGATAAAGACTTCAATAAAATGGAGGAACTGGTTTATCAGACCCGTGATAATAAGACCATCCATGCCTACATTACCTATCCAGGGAATAAAACGAAAGATGTACCTGTTGTTGTATTGGTCCATGATGGGCCGAACCGACGCAGCGATTGGGGCTTTGACCAGGAGGTGCAATTTTTGACCAATAGGGGATATGCGGTCTTCCAAATCAATTATAGAGGTTCTATGGGGTATGGAAAGGAATTCTGGACCGCTGGTTTTAAGGAATGGGGTGGTAAGATCCAATCGGATATCTCCGAAGGGGTAACCTGGTTGATCCATCAGGGGATTGCCGATAAGAACCGTATTGCCATAATGGGTTCCGGTTTTGGGGGTTATTCGGCGCTCTACGCTGCAGCCTTCAATCCAGGATTGTATAAATGTGCGATTTCATCCTCTGGATACAGTAATCTATTTACCTATTTTAGGGAAATCCCAGCCCATTTACAGCATTATGTGCAGTTGTATTATCGGATCATCGGAAATCCAGAAAAGGAATCCGAACTCTTCCAGGCGATCTCACCTGTTTTCCATGCGGATAAAGTAAGAATGCCGGTCCTGTTTTTCCAAGGCGGAAAAGATAAATACAGCTCGGTAACCGATGCCAACCAATTTGTGGGCAAGTTGAAAGCCAACAATGTGCCTGTACGCTATGTTTTCAAGAAGGATGAAGGGAAACGCTTTAGAAACGAGGAGAACGTAGTGGAATACTACCAGGAAATAGAGCGTTTTTTGGCTGAGAATTTGCGTTAATTAACTTAACATGATCAATAGGACCAGTAAATATCGTAAGAACTTAGGTTTATTGATAACCTTTTTCTCCTTTCTGACGATCCTATACATCGTTTCGGTCTTTGTGGCGCGACGGACCATGACGAATTTCGTGGAATCTGAATTCTTTAATAGAAAGGCCGATGTCTTTGATAGCAGCCTAAAAGCCTATAATAATTTCTTCAATAACGATATTCCGGAAGTCTCCAACTACCAAGGTTATCTGGACTCTGTACATGCCATCACCTATGCTGAAAAAATCTTAAGAAAAACCCCTTTCTTGGAGGAAGTGGTCTTCTATGATGTGTTGTTCAGTAATTTAAATGAAGGGGTACGTGGTGTGAGGTTTCAGAACCTATTGATCTATCCTCGATCTATCTTTTCCTTCCACCTGAATGAAGAGAACAAATTGATCAAGAACAGTCTGACCGAAAGCACAAATAGGCCATCTTCGGATGATTTCAACAATATGGCCATCAAAATGGTGAATTTTTTGGAGGTTTTGGATGATTCCACTTCCCTTTCCGAAAATGATATCTATCGGATCTTTTATAACACGATGCCCGGGAAGATCACCTTTTTGAACATCCCTCGGGTAAATGCCCTCCGTGCCTATAAGGGTTTGATGGAGGATACCAGCAATATTTCCCAAGCTTATGACCAGGATTTCTTTGTGTACAAGGTAAATCCGCAAAAGATAAAAATCGTCAATACCCAAGAGCGCTTGTATGAGAAGGTAAGGATTCTGCCGATCGCCAATCCAAACCTGACCGAAGAGCCCTCTTACCTTACTACCGATATGCCCTTGCCAAACGCCTTATCGGACTATAAACTGCAGTTTGATTCCTCCGAACAACATCTCCGGGGCGAGATAAACCGCCGATTTTTCCCTGTAGTGTTAGGGATATCTTTAGTTTATTTTATTTTATTGTTAATAATTTACTTGATTTACCGTAATATATCAATCAACAGCAGGCTGTTTCAGCTGCAGTACGACTTCATCAATAACCTGACGCATGAGTTCAAGACCCCGGTGAGCGTGATCAAGATTGCAGGTAATAATATCAAAAGTGCGGAGAAAATATCCGATCAGGAAAGGAATATGTATGGAAGGATCTTGGATCAGGAAGCGGATAAGTTAAATAATTTGATGAATAAACTGCTGTCTTTCACGCAGATAGAAAATAAATCCTTAAAATTTAAGGGAGAATACGTGGATTTGAACAGTTTTTGCGAGGAAATATTTGATGCAACACGTTTGAAGTATCCCGATTTAAACCTGAGTTATCGAATTCAGGTGGTGAATCAAATGTATACCGATCCAGTTTTATTGAATTCCGTGTTTCAGAATTTAATCGATAATGCTTATAAATATTCCGAAGTTTCGAGAAAATTTATTGATATTAGTGTTGAGCAAATCAAAAGTAATTTTGTGATCGTGTTTGCCGACAAAGGAATCGGGATTGAAAAACAAGAATTAAAGAATATATTTAAAAAGTTTTACAGAGTAAAGAATCAATTTAATCAGGGTGGCAGTGTTGGATTAGGCTTGGCATTTTGTAAAGAGATTACTGAATTTATGGGTGGAGAGATCAAGGTAAGCAGTGTAAAAGGTGAAGGAACGACATTTACCCTGGTTTTTCCAAAATAATTCGAAGCAAACTATGAATAAAGATATAAAAATTGCAGTTGTTGAAGATGATGATAACTTACGCTTCTTGGTAAGTCATCGCCTCCAGACAGAGAATTTTCAGGTTATTCAATCAAATAATGGTATAGAAGCCGAGAAGATCATCTTGGATGAGCGTCCAGACATCGTTCTGTTGGATTGGATGCTGCCCGGGAAAGAAGGTATTGATGTGTGTGAATCGGTTAGGAAGGCAGGGTTTGAGAACATCATCATCATGATGACGGCAAAATCACAGGACATTGATAAGATTGATGCCTACAGCTTCGGAGTTACCGACTACATCACGAAACCGTTCAACATGGACGTGTTGGTTGCCATGATCGAGAATAAGGTGCGCTTTTTCGTGCCGAAATCGCAGAATGAAGTATACCACTTTGGCAATACCGAGCACCATCCGAATGTGCATTCCCTGATCAGGGATGGCAAGAAGATTGAGTTGACCATCTTAGAGAACCGTATCCTACTTCATTTCCTGCAGAATAAGGGCCGTGATATCACGAGGGAAGAGTTAATGGAAGTGGTATGGGGCTATAGTTCCAATGTGAATACCAGGACCTTAGATATGCACGTGGTGCGGTTGCGTAAGAAAATCGAGACCAATCCGGACAAACCATTCTACCTACAGACGGTGCGTGGATTAGGATATAAATTTATCAACGACGAGGGCGAGGAAACCGCCTAAAAATTTGTTTTATTAAAATATTTTATATATCTTCGTCAGAAGAGCAAGACCATGTTGTCCTTATTTGGATAGTGTGGTCTTGTCTTTTTTTTGTTAATTAAAATTATTCATTAAAGATCGCGTAAAGGGTTAATATTATGGCAGAAGTAACGTATTACACCGAAGAAGGTTTGACCAAATTAAAGGAAGAACTTCAATACTTAAAAACAGAAGGAAGAGCAAATATTGCGAAGGCAATTGCAGAAGCTCGTGATAAGGGAGATTTGTCGGAAAATGCAGAGTATGATGCTGCAAAAGAAGCTCAAGGGCTTCACGAGGCGAAGATCGCGAAATTGGAAGAGGTTTTGGCCTCTGCACGAATCATCGATGAGTCCAATCTGGACACGTCGAAGGTGCTCGCACTTTCTTTCGTAAAGATTAAAAACAAGAAGACCGGGGCAGTGATGTCCTATCAGTTGGTTTCCGAAACGGAAGCTGACCTGAAGGCAGGGCGTATTTCGGTGAAGTCGCCAATTGCACAGGGTCTTTTAGGCCTGCAGGTAGGTGACGTCGCGAAGGTGGATGTGCCTGCTGGTCAAATGGAATTGGAAGTCTTAGAGATTTCCCGATAAATTTATTCAGGTTATGTGCGGTTTGCCATAACCGTATGTAATTTATGAGAATGCCTCCAAATCTTGGGGGCATTTTTTTTAGCGGTCAAAAAGGCCGTCGAGATGTACAGAAAATTCTTATCTTTGTTACTCACGAAAAACGAGTAGTTTATGTCTACAATATTTTCAAAAATTATAGCTGGTGAGATCCCAGCGCATAAGGTTGCCGAAAGTAATGATTACCTAGCCTTTTTAGATGTTAATCCATTGGCCGAAGGTCATGTGCTAGTGATACCGAAAAAGGAAACAGATTATATATTCGATATCGATGATGAAGAATATATGGGCATGTGGGTTTTTGCTAAAATCGTTGCTCAAGGAATCAAGAATGCCTTTCCATGTAAGAAAGTAGGGGTAGCGGTAGTAGGATTGGAAGTGGCACATGCGCACATCCATCTGATTCCTTTGAATAATGTTCATGACATGAACTTTGAAAAACCCAAGTTGAAACTGGAAGATCAATTGATGTCGGATATCGCTGAGAAGATTCGTGAATCAATCTCTTCCATCACAAATCCTGCTTAACTAAAAACATATGCAAGAATACTTGTTGTCTTTTCAACAATTACTAGATGCTGAATATTTATTAAGCCACGGTGGATTTTACATCGTTTGCCTTATTGTATTTGCTGAGACTGGACTCTTTTTTGGATTCTTCCTACCTGGTGATTACCTCCTGTTCCTAGCGGGCCTATTCTGTGCCCTGAATAAAATTGATGTTGACATCGTAACCCTATATTTTGGTATCCTGGGGGCGGGGATACTCGGTAATTTCACGGGCTATTGGTTCGGTCATCGAACGGGCCCTATGCTCTTTAAACGAAAGGATAGCTTCTTGTTCAAGCGCAAATATGTGATCATGGCCGAGGAGTTTTTCCAGAAATATGGTGGAACTGCATTAATCATAGGTCGTTTTGTACCTATTATTCGTACATTTGCCCCGATATTTGCTGGAGTAGTGCAACTTAACTTCAAAAAATTCGTAATCTATAATGTATTAGGGGCGCTTTTATGGGTATCCTTATTGACATTGACAGGTTATTATTTAGGAATAGAATTCCCTTCCATCATTAATTATGTGGAATATATCATCGTAGGATTGATTGCTATTGCATTTTTACCGATTGCGATCGCCCTATTGAAGAAATGGTTGAAGAATCGAAAAACGAAAGACGAAATAAACAAACAGTAGAAAATTAAATGAGTACACAACATCCTTGGCATCAAGTGTCTCCTGGTGAGGACTTACCAAATTCCGTTAATGCCATTATTGAAATCCCAAAAGGTTCAAAAGCGAAATACGAAATCGATAAGGACAGTGGTTTGATCAAATTGGACCGCGTTCTATTTTCATCCGTGATGTATCCAGCAAACTATGGATTCATTCCTCAAACGTATTGTGATGACAAGGATCCATTGGATATCTTGGTGTTATGTTCGGTAGATGTTTATCCAATGAGCTTGATCGAAGCGAAAGTGGTTGGTGTTATGCACATGATCGATAATGGTGAACAAGACGATAAAATCATCGCTGTTGCGAAACACGATATGTCGGTAAACCACATCAACGATCTTTCTGAACTTCCTCCGCATACCATGAAGGAGATTGTTCGTTTCTTCCAGGATTACAAAGCTTTGGAAGGTAAAAACGTATCGATTGAAAATCTTTACGGACGTTCATATGCTCAAAAAGTAATCATGGAGAGCGTAGAACTTTACAATACCGAGATTAGAAACAAATAATATTTTTATGAATCTTAACCTACTTTGGTCTATATGCCTAGTATTGTCAAATAGTGTTGGGATTACAGATATTCAGCAACATCCTTGGCACAGGGTTTCTCCTGGCAAGGATGTTCCTCGTTCTGTAACCGCTGTGATCGAGATCAAACAGGGGAGCAAAACGAAATATGAGATTGATAAAGAATCGGGGATGTTAAAGCTTGATCGAATATTGAAGACAAGCATGGTATACCCCACCAATTATGGATTTATCCCGCAATCTTACTGTGGCGATAAGGATCCATTGGATATTTTGGTGATCTGCTCCGAAGGATTACAGCCAGCCAGTTTGGTGGATGCACAAGTAATCGGCGTGATGCGAATGACCGATTCTGGTGATCAGGACGACAAGATAATTGCTGTCGCCAAACATGATGCCGCTATAAACCATTACAAGGATATCAAAGATTTACCAGAACAAACCATGAAGGAAATTGTTCATTTCTTTCAGAACTATAAAACCTTGGAAGGAAAAACCGTAAAAATCGAAAAAATAAGTGGGCGAGACTCCGCACAAACTATTATCTTAGAGAGTTTAGAATTATATAAGAAAGAATTTGGTCAAATAAAACCTCATCATGGCAATTGATATATTTTGGACTATTTTTCTTGTGCTGGCTAACGGATTCTTCGTTGCCGCCGAATTCGCTATTGTAAAGGTTCGTGCCTCCCAGATCGAGTTACAGGCTAAATCGGGCTCTAAAGTGGCTCAGATCGCCAAGAATATCACCGAACATCTTGATGGTTACCTGGCTGCTACGCAATTGGGTATTACCTTGGCTTCCCTAGCCCTGGGTTGGGTCGGTGAAGCAGTGATGACCCAGATCGTTAACCAGATCTTTGGGTTCTTTAATGTGGAATTATCCGGTAAATTAGCGACTAACCTTGGCCACGTATTGGCATTTAGTATCATTACCTTTTTACATATTGTTTTTGGTGAATTGGCTCCTAAGTCGATCGCGATCCAGAAACCTGTGGCCACCACGATGAAGATTGCCCTTCCTTTGCAATTCTTCTATTATATCTTCCGCCCGATTATTTGGTGTCTGAATGGTTTTGCCAACTTCCTGTTACGCCTGATCGGTATACAGGTCAGTGGCCATGAATCAAGCCATTCCTCCGAAGAGTTACAATACTTATTGGAGAAAGGTAAGGAAAGTGGTGCGTTGAATTTTTCTGAGCATGAGTTGATTAAGAATGTATTTGATTTCAACGAACGTATCGTGAAGAACATTATGGTTCCCCGCACGAAGATCATCGCTGTTGAACAGCATGATACGGCAGAGGACTTTATCAATACCGTGACGGAAGAGGGCTATTCCCGTATTCCGATCTATGACGATAATATTGATCAGATCATTGGGGTTGTCCACACCAAGGACATCCTGCCCTTGGTCGTGAAAGGCAAGGAAGTGGTGCTGCGCAACATCATGCGGAAACCTTATTTCATCCCGGAGACCAAGAAGATCAATGATTTGATGACCGAGTTCCAGTTGAAGCGTATCCAGATCGCTTTTGTATTGGATGAATTTGGTGGTACAGCCGGTATGGTGACCTTGGAGGATATTGTGGAAGAGTTGGTAGGTGAGATCCAGGATGAGTACGATGAGGAGACTCCAGTAGTGGAGCAGATCTCTGAAACGGAATTCATGGTGGATGCCGGTTCCAGTGTTCATGATGCGAATGGCTATTTGCCATTGGAGCTTCCCGAAAGCTCGGATTATGACACGGTTGCGGGATTGGTGAGCCATCTGTTCGAAAAGATCCCTGATGTGGGCGATAGTACGGAAGAATTGGGTTACCGATTTACCATCATCAAAAAGACCCAACAGAATATTGAATTTGTGAAGTTGGATCTGATCGAGACGGCCAACGACGACGAAGAAGATTAATTGAATACCCGTGCATTTATTTTACACCGCAGATATACAAACTGATCAAAAGCAGTATCAGCTTTCTGAGGAAGAAAGTAAGCATGCTGTTCGGGTGCTTCGTATGCAGGTTGGAGATCAGGTGCAATTGGTAGATGGTAGGGGCGGTTTGTTCCTTGCCGAAATTTTAGACGCACATCCAAAACGAACGTTATTAACCATTCTTTCTTATACAGGAGATTTCCAGAAACCTGCTTATCATCTGCATATTGCTGTAGGACCAACGAAGAACATCGATCGTATCGAATGGTTCTTGGAGAAGGCCGGAGAGATCGGCATCCAGGAAATCACGCCGTTGATCTCGGAGCATTCCGAGCGGAAGGATGTGAAGATAGATCGCTTGAACAAAGTATTGGTATCCGCCATGAAGCAGTCGCAAAAGGCTTATTTGCCTTTGATAAACGAGCCTGTAGCCTTTGATGTGTTTGTAAGGAAGATGGGGGCTGTAGAGGGCCTTTTTAAGGCTATAGCACACTGTGAGGAGGATGAGGCAAAGAAATACCTGAATCAGGAATTTCCTGCTGGAAAAGATTACTTGATTTTGATTGGTCCTGAGGGCGATTTCTCGCCATCTGAAATAGAAACAGCCTTTTCTGTAGGTTTTGTTCCGGTTTCTCTTGGAGAAGCCAGATTACGCACAGAAACGGCTGCCTTATATGCTTGTACGGAAATCGCGCTGCTTAACCGGGGTTAATTCCTCAACCGTAGGTTCATTTTCTTGTCTTTTCTAGTTGACTAACACAGCATCCACGATCTGGATTTCTGCATTTCCTTTTAATGGTTCCGGATTGAAGACCATTTTTCCTTTTATTTTGATCGGTTCATCCGTGAACTTCACTGTTCCTTTTTTCATGAAGATCTCCACCATTGGTGGAATACCATTAGTTCCACAGAATTGGCATTGGGTGATCGGTAAGACCGAAAGCATGAAGGTGCTGTGGTTTCTACCTGAAACCAAGGGAACGATATAGCCCGGAAGATCGACAATGGTGTTTTCTAGTTTCTTCAATACCGGTGGGTAGGTTGGGGTATACACCTTTTTATTTCCTTGGGTGGATACCTTATACATCATTTTATCGATTGCTTCCCAGGTTTTGTTCATCATCGGGGTGTGGTCAGGGATCTGTTCCCCACCAAAATTTCCGATCTGTGCTTTTGCGAATGTTACTGTTATGATCAGCAACAAGAAACTCAATATGATTTTTTTCATGTTATTTACTTCCTAAAATACTTGATATGGTGGTACCATACGCCTTGATAGCTGGAATGATCGATGCAACTACACCAATCAGACAGGCTGTCAACAAAATTAACCATTCTTTGCTATAAATCTGGAAAGCCTGGATAAAATCAGCACTTTGACTGGTCTGCGTACTGATGAAATATAGTCCAAGATGACCTAAGATCAAGCCTAGAATGCCTCCAATCGCCGTAATCACTAAGCCTTCGACAATCAATAAGGTGAATAGTTTAATTTTACTTGCTCCCATGGCACGCATGATGGCTAGGTCGTATTTACGGTCTTTCAACGCATTGTACAAACTGATAAAGACGCTAAGACCGGCGATGATCATGATGACATAGGCTAAGATTTCCAAAGAATCTATTCCTACACCTAATAGGGAGAACAATCTGGCAGTTTCCAATGCAGGAGATGCTGCCTGCATACTGGTGGATTGGTTGATCATTTTAGGGATCACGCCGATTGCGGCTGGCGTGCGGTATTTGACCAATAGCGCAGTGATCTCTAATCCTGAATCTTTCACTACATCATCTGCGATGCTTTTTACGAAGACATTAGGCCTAGGTCTTTCAGAAACGATGCTATCGTCTGCTGGAGCGGATTGAGTTGCTTCAGATGCGTGGTCGTGGTCATGGTCTGCGTGGTCATGTCCTTCATGACTATCTGCTGCATGGTCGTGATCCTCATGGCTATGTGCTGCGTGGTCATGGTCATGATCTTCTTCCGTATGTGCATGGTCATGATCCGCATGATCGTGTCCCTCATGATTGTCTGCATCATGATTATGCCCTTCATGGTCATGATGTTCGTGGTCATGGTCATGATCATCATGTTTAATACCGTGTACATCCCATACACTTTCCAGGTTGGATAATAATAAATTATCTACTATAGAACCTGAAGGTTTTAAGATCCCTACGATCGTAAAGGGATGCTCATCATGAATATGTGCATTTTCCGCCAATCCATGTGCGCCATGAATTTGATCGCCGATTTTAAGTTTGTTCTTTCTGGCAGTTTCACTTCCGATGACCACCTCATAGCTTTTACTCCAGATTTTTCCTTCTGCGATGGAAAGCTCATACATGGTCATAAAACTGGTGTCTGTACCTACAATGCGGTGGCCCTTGAAATTATCTCCAAGGGAGATGGGCACCGCCATATCAATCATCGGGTTATCCTTTAGTTTTTCTGCTTCGGATAAAAGAATATTGCCAGTTGGATTGTCAATATGATAAAGTGCAGATAGGATCAATTGCAATGGGCTTCCTTTTGCGCCTACAACCAGGTCGACCTGTTTACTGTTATTGTCCAATTGCTTTTCGAACGTATCGCTGGTAATATATATACTGCAAAGAATAGCAACTCCAAAAGCTGTTAGGATGATACTTAACAAGGTGGAGCCCCATTGTTGGGAAATGTTTTTCCAGACTAATTGTAATGTGTTCATCTTATTGGGCTGCTAATAAATAATTATGTTGGAATTCGTCTTTTAATCTTTTGTCATGCGTGGATATCAATAAAGTACTTCCTTGTTCGGAGGCCAAAGCTTTCAAGAGCTCGATCACTAAATAGGTGTTTTTATCGTCCAAGGATGCGGTGGGTTCATCGGCCAAAAGGATAGCCGGTTTATTGATCAGTGCCCGTGCAATCGCCACTCTTTGCACCTGTCCACGACTTAATTCATTTGGAAGCCTGGTTGAAAATGATCCTAATTGAAGTTTATCCAATAACAACATGATCGCATGTTCATCTACTTTTTCTCCTGCTAGCGATTGGGCAAGCTTGATGTTCTCCATCACGGTAAGATTTTTCAGCAGATGAGCTTCCTGAAAAATAAATCCGAGATGCTTGGCCCGGAATCTATCCAAACTACTTTCGGAAAGTTGATAGAGGTTTTGACCTTTAATTGTTACAGAACCGGTGCTTGGATAAGAAAATCCTCCGATAAGATTCAAAAGAGTTGATTTACCGGAACCGGATTCGCCAAGGATTAAAGTATGTTGCTGATTGGAAATCTGCAGATCTTCAAAGGCAAGATTTGCTCCTTTTGGATAGGAAAAGGAAAGATCAGCAGTTTGTAGGACGATTTCGCTCATAAAATAAACTTTGTTGCAATTTAACAATTCTACTCTTTTTAAGCGAATTAATATTATTGTTGGCAATTTGCTGCTTCTTGTTACAAAAGCTATATAAAGGTTAATCGATGTAATGTGTTTTTAACAATTTTTTAGCTTTAACGACCTTATTACCGTAAACAAATCTCTTGTTAATAATAAGATAATATATCCTTAACTATGTTGTAACACTTTGTCTCAATATTTGCCCCAACAAAAAACATAAATTTGAGATAAATGAAAAAGAAATTATTTTTTGCTCTAGCAATTGTTTCATTAGGAGTAACATTAAGCTGTTCAACAAGTGATGATCCAACTCCAAAACCTGAACCTGGGAAAGATGTAGAAAAAAGTGGATTGCTTACAGCAAATGAGACTTGGACTGCTGGGAATATCTATATCTTAAAAGGAAAAGTAGTTGTAGCAGAAGGAACTACATTAACAATTGAGCCAGGAACAATTATTAAAGGTGCTCAAGGTACTGAAGCTAACGCATCTGCATTAGTAGTTGACCAAGGCGCAAAGTTAATTGCAAATGGTACTGCTGACAAGCCAATCATCTTTACGTCGATTGATGATAACATCAAAGTTGGTCAAAAAGCTGGAACTAACCTTACAGAAGCGAACACTGGCCTTTGGGGTGGTGTAATTGTTTTAGGTAATGCGCCTATTTCTGTAGCGGGTGATGTGAAAACTAAACAAATCGAAGGTATCCCTGCAAACGAATCTTATGGCCAATATGGTGGTACAAATGCAGCTGATAACTCTGGTTCATTAAAATATATCTCTATCCGTCACGGTGGTATCACTATCGGACAAGATAACGAAATCAATGGTTTAACTCTTGGAGGAGTAGGTTCAGGAACTGTAATCGAAAATATCGAGATTGTTGGTAACCAAGATGATGGTATCGAGTGGTTCGGTGGATCTGTAAACGCAACTAACTTGTTGACTTGGGCAGCTGGTGATGACGGTTTAGATGTTGACCAATCATACTCAGGTACTATCAAAAATGCCTTAGTAATTAAAGGTAAAGATAGCGATTCAGCGTTAGAGTTAGATGGCCCTGAAGGTTCTAAAGCTACAGAAAAAGGCTTTACCATGGAAAATATCACTATCAATAATAACAATAATACTAGCAAGATCGCTGATTTAAGAGACGGGTTAATTGCTAACCTTAAAAACATCCTTGTTTATAATATTGGTACTGGTTCTACAGTAAAAGTAAATGGAGCAGATTCTCAAGCTGAATTGAAAGCTGGAAGAATTACTTTCTCGAACTGGGAAGCAGTTTTACCTCAAGGGTTAACACTTGATAAATTTATCGATGGTGCAAATGGTGAAGAAGCTAAATTTGTTTCTAACGCTAAAGCCATCACTGCAGTTGCAGACGCTAAAACTGGAGCTAATGTTTCCGTATTTGGTTGGACTTACGCCAAATCAAAAAACGCATTCTAATACCCTAATAAAAAATTACATATCCGCTTTCTCTTCTGAAAGCGGATTTTTTTAAAATCCTTTTTTTAATCATTCAAATGTTTAAAGTTACTAAACTTACTTTTTTAATATCATTCTTTATTTTCATTGCGGCAGCAGCACATGCCCAATCTGGAAAAGTAAGCGGAACAATTAGAGATGATGCTGGTAATGCCCCTTTAGCAAACGCTACGATTTCGGTACCAAACCTATCATCCACCAATTCTGATTTCGAAGGTGATTATACGTTAGAATTACCAGCTGGAAATCATACCTTAACGGTAAAATATCTTGGGTATGCCCCAAAAGAAATTAAAGATGTTGTTGTAAAACAAGGTCAAGTCGTGCAAGTGGATGTAACCTTATCCGGTGAATCCAATGCGATCAGTGAGGTTGTAGTAACTGTGTCTGCTCGTAAAAATACGGAAGCATCGGTATTAAATATGCAGAAAAACGCTGGAGTCTTAATGGACGGTCTTTCTTCACAATCTATCAAAAGAAGTGGTTCTTCAGATATTGCTGCGGCAGTTAAGGCTGTTCCAGGAGTATCTGTTCAAGATGGCAAATACGTCTTTGTTAGGGGGTTAGGAGATCGATATTCAAAATCCATTCTAAATGGTGTAGATATTCCAGGATTGGATCCAGATAAGAACACAGTTCAAATGGATATCTTCCCTACTAATATTTTGGAAAATGTTATCGTTTATAAATCAGCTTCTGCTGAGCTACCTGCTGATTTTACAGGTGGGGTAGTAGATATTGTAACAAAAGATTTTCCATCACAAAAACAAATGGGAGTTAGCTTCTCGCTAGGAGTCAACCCTGATATGAGTTTTAATGATAATTACTTAAATTACAAAGGTGGTAAAACTGATTTTCTAGGTTTTGATGATGGTAATAGAAAACTACATGTAAACCCAAAAGAAGATCTTCCAAGACCAACTTCAGCAGATAATAGTGGTATTGAAGCTATTACAAAAACCTTTAATCCTTTAATGGCCCCAAAAACAAGTACTAGCTTACCTAATTTTTCATTAGGTTACTATTTTGGAAACCAATACCAGGTAGGTGAAAACAAGTTGGGTTTAATTGCTTCTATCGATTATCGTAACTCTACGGAATTCTATCAAAATTTTAGGAATGGAATCTATCAAAAACCTCAAGAACGTACAGAGTTCGAGATCTTACCTGATAGAACGCAATTCGGTAATTTAGGTTCTAATAATGTTTTATTATCTGGATTATTGGGATTAACTTATAAAACGGAAAAATCTAAATATTCCCTTAACCTTTTGAGCATTACCAATGGACAATCAAGTGCCGCGGTTTTTGACCAAGAAACTAGAATTTCTAATGTGATCAATACACAAAAGCAGAATTTGGAATATACCCAAAGAAACGTTACGAATTTGTTGTTGAGTGGAAAGCATAGTAATGAAGATGCTAGCTTTTTAACGGAATGGAAAGTTTCTCCAACCATCTCACATGTGAATGACAAAGATATTCGTTCGACTACTTTTGTGAAAAATTCAGATGGTTCCATGTCCATTAATACGGATGCTGGATTGCCTAATAGAATTTGGAGAAACCTAAAAGAAGTAAATCTTGTCAACAAAGTTGATTTTATCAAAAAACATCAACTGTTCGATAATGCTGCCCAATTGAAATTTGGTGGATTATATAGCTTTAAGAAAAGAGATTATAGTATCCCTACCTACCAGATCATGAATCTGAATGTTAACACCAGGGATTTGAATGGAGATCCAAATCAAATCTTAACACCAGAGAATATTTGGACCGTGGAATCTAATTCAGGATACTATTTTAGTGGAAGGTCACAACCACAAAACCAGTTTGATGCTACGCAACATACGTTAGCGGCTTATCTGTCATCTGAATTCAAACCAATGGAAAAATTAAGAGCCATTGTAGGATTAAGAGGTGAAAAATATTTGACCTTGTTTAATGGTACAAACAGCATGGCTTCTGAAGTTTATGATAATAAAAAGACCATTGATAAACTTGATTTATTTCCATCTGTTAACTTGATTTATGGGGTTCAAGAGAACCAAAACCTAAGGGTTTCTTACTCTAGAACAACCGCTCGTCCTTCATTCAAAGAACTTTCTGTTGTACAGATCCCAGATTTATTAACAGGAGTTATGTTTTTAGGTAACATCAATTTAGTTCCTACTTATATCAACAATTTGGATTTAAGATATGAGATGTTTGGGAATGCCGCACAGATGTTTGCCGTAAGTGCATTCTACAAAAAGTTCAAAGATCCTATTGAATTAGTGGCTTATTCATTCGAGTCTCCAGAAAACTTTACACCAAGAAATGCTCCTAGTGCAGAAGTATATGGTTTGGAATTTGAAGCTAGAAAAAACTTTGGATTTATTTCTGAAGACCTTACAGGCCTAAGCTTAAATGCGAACGTATCTATCATCAAATCTAAAATTGATATGAGCAAGGTTGAAGGCGGTGAATACCAATCAAGGCAACAATTTGCTAGAGAAGGTGAAACCATCGAAGATAGCCGCGTATTGCAAGGACAGTCTCCATATTTGATCAATGCTGGATTGAACTACAACAGCACCACATTAGGTTTGGAAACTGGAATCTTTTACAATGTTCAAGGAAAGACATTAGAAGTGGTTGGTTTTGGAAAGAACTCCGATGTATATGTTCAACCGTTTCACAGTCTGAATTTCAATTTGTCGAAAAAACTAGGTCAAGCTCAAAGAAACGTCCTAAGAGTAAGTGCAGAAAATATCTTAGGAGCTGAGAAGAAAAGTATCTATGAGTCCTATGGATCTGCTGATAAGGAGTTTTTATTTAGAGCTCCAAGAAGAACATTCACTGTAGGATATTCTTACAATTTCTAAGAAGACGAAAATAATATCGCATAAAAAACAGCCTCCAAATCTGTAGGGCACTGAAAAAGTCCTCTTTTAGATTGGGCAAAAAAAGGAGTAGAAAACAACAGTTTTCTGCTCCTTTTTTCGTATCTTAAAGTAGGCTTTAACGGACATCAGGATGCTCTCTACCCAACAAAAAATACAGTTCAGTTCCTATTCAGGATTGTACGATATCATTGTCCCAAAAGACAATCTACTTCGCAAAATCAACGATCTTATCGATTTCAGTTTTATACATGACGAACTTTTGGAGAAGTATTGCCGGACCAATGGACGCAACGCTGAAAGTCCAATCAAGATGTTCAAATACCTTCTGTTAAAGACTATCTATACCGTTTCAGATGTCGATGTCGTTGATCGCTCCAGATATGATATGTCCTTTAAATATTTTCTTGAAATGGCTCCTGAGGAGGATGTGATCAATCCAAGTTCGCTCACTAAATTCCGTAAACTACGATTAAAGGACATGGATCTATTGAACCTGTTAA
>NZ_PEAZ01000045.1:0-50031 GCF_002734245.1 Sphingobacterium sp. 1.A.4 | reverse complement strand
CAAATGCAGGGACAAAAAGATAGCTTTTACAAAGCTAGGTCTGTGGCACAATCAGGTTGAGAATGCGGGCATTGCTTCCTTTGAGAGCGTGGCAAGATCCATTGCAGCACATCACCAATATATACTACACTACTTCGATAACAGAAGCACCAATGCCTCGGCAGAATCTTTCAATGCAAAACTCAAAGCTTTTAGGAGTGTCTTTCGTGGCGTAAGGGACACAACATTCTTCCTGTACAGAGTGATGAAATTATATGCTTAAAAATCTTTACCCCCCAAACTTTCGGTATGATCCGTTACTTTCAGTATGGTTTTACTACGAAGGTAATTCAACAAAAAAAGGCGTCCATTTGGACGCCTATTAACCGGGTAAGTAATGGGGCTCGAACCCACGACCCCTAGAACCACAATCTAGTGCTCTAACCAACTGAGCTATACCTACCGTGATTTTGTGATACAAAAGTAGAACTTAAAAGCATATTCTCCAAATAAATTCAAGTAGATTTTATCCAAGACCATCGAATAAGCTCATTTTGAATTAGATAATTTTTTAGGAAACTTATTCAAACAACCTGCGTTTATACCCCAATTGGGGTAGGTGAATTTTCAAGTTTGTTGTAACATTTATGATATAAGTTGTTGATTTGTAGCTGATAAAACTGTTTTGGTTAAAGGTAAATCCTTATGATTAATTATTTATTTTATTATTATTAATAAAAAATACGTAATAACAAGTAATTAGAATAATTGATATATTTGATAGGTGCTCCATACAGGGGTGACAATAACCAAACTAGATTAATAACATGGTTTCCAAGAATATTTTAGTAGACACGACCAGTATTGGTACTTTTAAATTCTTCGCCTATGTATTTAATGATGAAGAGGGAAAAGTAGGGTTTGGTTTGTTCCCAAATGATGGGCCTTGTCCTTTAGTCTATCTTCTCAATGTACAGGGCAATAAAATCAAGATCTTTTTCAATGATGATCTGATAATGCGGATCTGTGAGCAAAGTAAGTTCAGCACCAATGAACGTCGAGAACTTTTTCGCCAATTCCTGGACTATGCGTCCAAAATGGAAAAGAAAGCGGCACGATTAGTTTTCCGGGATAGCAAAATGTCCTACTTAGCGGAGTCGAGAGAAATGGTGAGGTATAAACGATTATATATTCATTATAAGAATCCGATGAGTTTCTCTGGCGATCATGTTGCCGCCAATGAACCCGCTTAATCCTTTATTTAGGATCTATTTTATCCAACATCAATACCATATTCTTTAGTATGCTTATTGTCTGTTCCATTTCCTGTTGGTCTAAATGACCGAATCCAACCCGCATGCTGGTTAACTTGTTGTTTTGATAGAGAATGGTCTTCGGAATGTACAGATCATGCTTTAACGCCAACTGCGAAAGCTTATACAGGTTGATGGGTTTTCTCCAGGTCAACCAAAATGCTAGGCCAGCATTGGGAATCTGGAAGTCTATTTCATCTCCCAGTTCTTCCATCAATCGGACCGCCATTTCATTCCGTCGGGATCGGTATATCTTTAAGGACTTTTTCAGATGCCTATTGATGCTACCATCTTCGATCAGCTCGCCTAAAGCCTGTTCCATCAATACATCGCCTTGGCGGTCGATCATGCCAAGGTGTTTCTTCAGCTCTTGAATGAGGTTTTCCGGACAAACAATAAATCCCGTTCGGAATCCTGGAGCTAAGGACTTACCGAATGAACTCACATAGATGACCATCCCCCCATCATCGTGGCTTGCCAATGGAACCAAAGCGGGTTTGTCGTATTGAAAATCATACTCCTGATCATCTTCGACAATAATGAATCCATATTCCTTGGCCAATCGTAGCAGTTCCATCCTTCTTTTAGGGCTGAGGCTCACGGTGGTGGGGTAATGCACATGCGGGCTGATATGAACCATCCGGACCTTGTGGTTTTGGCAAATATGGCGAACAGCATCTATATCCATGCCTTCTTCGTCAATAGGTACGGTCATGAGCTGGCTTCCTGATTTTTGAAAGATCATGTTTGCTGAGAAATAACTCAATTCCCCAACCAAGACCAGGTCTCCGGGAGAAAGGATGACCTCAGAAAGGATATAAAGGCTCATTTCCATGCTCCTCGTGATCAATAGGTTACTCGGGCTGATCTTTAATCCTCTCGAATTGGCCAGATAGGAGGCCAATTGCTCCTTAAAATATTCGCTTCCTTCCTGGTTATAATAGCCCATTTTCTTTCTGTTGCTACGGCGTTTGAGGTTTGCGCTATAAACCCGGGAAAGATCTTCCAATTGGGTCAATCGGATATCCGGACTGCCATCATTCCAAACATACCTGCAATTGATATATTCGAAAGGATTATCAAAAAGAAAGGATTTTTTGAAGGTATAGCCGGTCCTTATTGGATACTTGTTTTCCGGTTTTGGGCTGTTGTTGGTCTTTGGAAGTAGGGAAGCCACAAAAGTTCCTTTGTTCGGGAGGATATCCACCCATCCTTGACTATGCAGCTCCTCGTAACTTGCGGTAGCCGTATTGCGGTGCATATGTAATTGTTCGGCTAATTGCCTGCTTCCTAAAAGTTTTTGTCCTGATTTGAGGATGCCACGATTGATGGCCAATACCATCTGATTCGTGACCTGAAGGTATACAGGAACATCCGAAAACCGATCAATTTTAATAAAACTTGCGTAATTATATTCCACCGGACTAGTTGTTATCTTTAAACTGGCACCTTATGCTGGTCCGGCAAGATAGTATTTTTGTTGGAAATTATTTAACATGAAAACCATTCTCCAAGAAATTGTTGCTGATCCCCATCTGCATGCGGCTTGGCTTAATACGCTCTCTTTTATGGAAAATGCCGGAGCCAGAAAGATTTCGGCATGCGAACATCCCGTAAAGACACAGATTATCCAACTAAAACACGCCGCTGAAGAGCATAGACATGCGTATTACCTGAAAAAACAGCTTTCCAAATTGGAGGTGAAGGGCTTTGAGGATTACGCAGATGGGAATCTCTTGGCAGCCAGGTCATCTAAACAATACCTTGCCCGTTTGGATCTGTTAGCCTGTCGTTATTTGAAGGAACAATTTTCCTTGGCCGATGATGATCTTAAGTATGCTGCTTATCTTTTTGTAACCTATGCGATTGAGGTTCGGGCGGATGAGCTTTATCCGATTTATCAGGAATTGCTGAGTGCAGCTGGCTCCAAGGTGAATGTGAAATCCATTATTTTGGAGGAAGAAGGGCATTTGGAGGAGATGATCTCTCAGTTGCAGGCTTTTGATTCGGGTTGGGAAAGGCATGCCCAGGAAATCTTGAAATTGGAGAACAGTTTATTTGAATTATGGGTAGCTGAATTAAGGAAACATGTTTTTCCGGCTGTGAATGTGCATGAAGGATCTTTGGGATAAACTGGAGGTGAGAAAGAGACTTGGTTCTTTACGTTTCTTAAAGGAAAGGGGCGAGGGGATCGACTTTTATTCGAATGATTATTTGGGACTTTCGAGGAATCTGGGTTTTAGGGAGGAGATGGTGAAGTTGGCAAGGAATAATCCGGAAGCATTGTTGGGAGCGACAGGGTCGAGATTGATATCTGGGACGGGAAAGATGGTGTTGGAAGTGGAGGATTTTATTGCGGATAAGCATGGGATGGAAGGAGCATTGTTATTTCCATCGGGGTATATGGCGAATGTGGGATTGGTTTCTAGTTTGTTGGGTAGGGATGATGTGTTAATCTGTGATGAGTATATACATCGATCGGTGATCGATGGCTGGAAGATGACGAATGCGAAACGGTTGAAGTTTAGGCATAATGATGTGGGGGATTTGGAAAGGGTACTGGGGTGTTTGGATTGCTTAGTCGTGCCTCCTCGCAAAATATTTATTGCGATTGAATCGCTTTATTCGATGGAAGGGGATTTCGCGCCGATCAAGGAGATTGTTGAATTGGCGGAGAAATATCAGGCTCATGTGCTATTGGATGAGGCTCATGCTTTTGCTGTATTTGGATGGGGTTTGGCGCATCAGCTTCAGATTCAAAATCGAATACTTGCGATAACTGTTACTTATGGAAAAGCCATGGGCCTTCATGGAGGGAGTATCCTGGGGTCCAAAAATCTGATTTCCCATCTCATTAATTTCGCGAGTCCTTTTATTTACAGTACGGCCCAACCAGAGTTCCATGCCTTATCCATCAGGACAGCATATGATTTCATAGAAAATAATCCAGAGTTGCCTATGCGCTTGTTTGAAAACATCCGATTATTCCAATCTTTGAAAACAGGTCCAGCATCTCCCATTCAAAGTTATTTCCCAAGTGCTGCCGCTGATCTTCAACAAATTCAAACCAAACTTTCGGAAAATGGGATCCTAATATACCCTATTTTCCCGCCCACTGTTCCAAAAGGAAAAGAAAGAATCCGGATCTGCCTTCATGCCGATCACCAAGAATCTGAGATCCGATTGATGCAGCAGCTGCTAAACGAAACGATTTAAAATGAACATAAAACCCAGACAATATTTTGTAACCGGTATAGGTACTGGCGTCGGAAAAACCATTTGTTCCGCGATGTTAGCCCAATTATGGCAAATGGCCTATTGGAAGCCTATTCAATCTGGCGACCTCGAGCAGTCGGATTCCATGATGCTGAACCATTTATTAGATCATAAAATCCAGATTTTTAAGGAAAGATTTAGACTCCATACTGCCGCATCTCCACATCAATCGGCCTATATGGATGGCATCGCAATGCATTTGGAGGATTTCGAATTGCCAGACAAACAGATCGATTTATTGGTCGAAGGGGCAGGTGGGTTATTTGTACCCATCAATGATAAGGAATGTATCATCGATCTTATCAAAAAATTGGCAATTCCAGCCATTCTGGTTTGTAGGGATTATCTAGGTGCCATAAACCATAGCCTTTTAAGCATAAAAGCGCTGGAAAACCATCAAATCCCTTTACACTATCTGGTGCTAAATGGGGAGTTCAATCCCTTTAGTAAGGAAATCCTTTTGAAACATATGCCAGGAGATTGCAGGTTGATCCAAATACCTGAATTAGGGGAGTTAGATCCAGCGCAAATGCAGTATGCCCTCTCCAAAATAACCATTGAAAAATAGTAGTAAATAGTAGATAAAATGAATAACATGAATGAAAATATGCTGAAACATGATTGGACCAAAGAAGAGTTGTTGGCCATCTATAATCGACCGTTGATGCAATTGGTCTTTGACGCAGCAACTGTACATCGGCAATGGCAAAAGCCAGATGAGGTGCAGATTTCCACTTTATTGTCTGTGAAAACGGGGGGATGTCCGGAAGACTGTTCCTATTGTGGACAGGCTGCAAGGTATCATACCGATATCAAAGTTCAGGCCTTATTGCCTACAGAAACAGTATTGGCGCATGCCCAAAAGGCGAAGGATTCGGGTTCATCCCGTTTTTGTATGGCAGCTGCTTGGCGGGAAGTGCGCGACAACCGGGATTTCGATCGTATCATTGATATGGTCAAAGGGGTCAATGAGATGGGGCTGGAAGTTTGCTGTACTCTTGGTATGTTGACCGAGAGCCAAGCTCAAAGGTTGCAGGAGGCTGGACTTTACGCTTATAACCATAACCTGGATACTTCGGAGGAATTCTATGATGAGATCATTTCCACGCGCCAATTTGATAATCGCTTGGAAACCATAAAAAATGTCCGTAAAGCTGGTATTACCGTCTGTTCTGGAGGGATCATCGGATTAGGTGAAACGATAGATGATCGGGTTTCCATGCTTCGTAGCTTAGCGAATATGGAAAAGCATCCGGAATCCGTGCCGATCAATGCCTTGGCCCGGGTGGCCGGAACGCCATTGGCAGACCTCCCAAGGATTGATATTTGGGAGATGGTGCGAACAATTGCTACCGCTAGGATCGTGATGCCAGCTTCTATGGTACGTTTGAGTGCTGGGCGCATCGAGATGTCCGAAGTAGAGCAGGCATGGTGTTTTATGGCCGGTGCAAATTCCATTTTTACCGGAGAAAGGCAAACCTTATTGGTTACTCCTAATCCTGGTGTTTCCGAAGATATGCAGATGTTGAAGAACTTGGGGTTAAAAGCCATGGTATTGGAAAAAAAAGAAGCATGCGCCAACTGATAGAACGAGATCTGGCTGTCAATTGGCATCCCTATTCCCAGATGAAATTGAGTCATCCCATACCGATCATTAAGGGCGAAGGCGCCTATTTATTTGCCGAGGATGGACAAAAGTATTTGGATATGGTTTCTTCCTGGTGGGTCAGTATTCATGGACATGCCAATCCAACTATTGCAAAGGCGGTATTCAACCAATTGAACACCTTAGAACAGGTTATTTTTGCAGGTTTTACGCATGAACCTGCCATTTTATTATCCGAAAGGTTATTGAATCTGTTGCCTAGCAATCAGCAAAAGGTGTTTTATTCGGATAATGGCTCCACGGCGGTAGAAGTTGCCCTGAAAATGTGCCTTCAATTAGGCCATAATCTAGGCAGGCCGAAAAATAAAATACTGGCATTTAAAGAAGGTTACCATGGTGATACCTTTGGTGCCATGTCGGTCAGTGAAAGAGGGCATTGGACTGCTCCTTTTTCCGACAAACTTTTCGACGTGATCTTTATAGATCCACCAACCTCATTGAATTTGGAACAGACAAAAGAATTGATTAGAGAGCATGCAGCAGAAACCGCATGCCTGATCTACGAGCCGCTGATCCAAGGAGCAGGAGGGATGTTGATGCACAGTGCTGAAGATCTGTCGGAACTGATGGCATTTTGTAGATCTTTGGGTATTCTTTTGATCCAGGATGAAGTTTTTGTGGGATTTGGAAGAACAGGGACCTTATTTGCCGCCGATCAGTTAAGTGTTGCTCCGGATGTGATGTGCTTTTCTAAGGGACTTACAGGAGGGACCATGGCGATGGGCATCACAACTTGTACGGATGAAATCTATCAAGCATTTTATTCCGATGAGAAGCAGAAAGCGCTCTTTCATGGTCATTCTTTTACAGCAAGTCCGATTGGCTGTGCAGCAGCATTGGCCAGTTTGGAGATCTTATTGTCTGCTGATTGCCAGCAACAGCTTGACAGCATTCATAAAAAGCATCTTGCTTTTTTAGGTAAGTTGATGCTGCATCCGAAGATCCAACAGCCCCGATTGATGGGAACAGTCCTGGCTTTTGAATATCATACCGCAGAACGGGATGGCTATTTTCATAGCGCGCAGGAATTCCTTTACCAAGAATTTCTAAAGAGAAATATCATCATGCGGCCTTTGGGAAATACCATTTATCTGGTGCCACCTTATTGCATAAAGGAAGAAGAGCTGGAGTACGTTTATGACATTATATTGGAAGTCCTAGATTGTTGATCTAAGGAATTTTGAACCATCCCATTCATAGATTTCTTCTGATTTCTCCACCTTGTAAATGACTTCAGAAACAGTTTCATCGTTAATGTCTGATTCGGATTCCCCTTGTTCGATACGCTTGACGATGATCTGTTTCCCTTTTTTATGGGTATTGGGAAAGACTAATTCCTCCGAATAATAAAATATTCCAGCATCACTTACCGAGGAAGTTTCAGGTAAGGAGTGGAGTTGCTTTCCATCCCAGGAAAAATAAAAATCGAAGGTATAGATCCCGCAGGATTCCCCAGAAAAGCTTACCTTAATGATGTTTTTGCTGTTTGCTAAGCCTTGGGCATCAGCAATTTCATTGTAGGAAAAAGATTGGCTGGATGGTAAATAGGCAAAGCTTTCCGTATCGATCAACTGCTTGTTCTTGTCCAGCACCTTAAGTTCCGTCCAATAATAATTGTTGTCCTCTTCTTGGTTCTGCCAAGCAAAGCCATGTAGGAACGTATTACCGGTTTTCTTGTCCACATTTGACCCCACTGCCAAAAGACCAGCCCAGATATAGCCTCTTTTCTTTTGGCCATTAAGAAGCACATATTCGATATAGTACCAAGGTAATTTCATCCCCCGAATGAGGGTTGGATTGATGGCATCAGCGCCTATGTATTTTAGTTCAGTTCCGAGAGCGAGTGAATCCAAAAGCTTGCTTTTCGTGCTGGGCTCCTCCCGGATATAGGCCATATTGGCAAAGACCAAAGTTTCTTTCTGATCATGTACCTGATAGAAGTTGAATTCCTCTACTACTTCATAGGCTGCAGGTGCTTGAGCGAAACTAAAGGAAATGCTCATCATGGCTAAGCTCAAAGCGAAAATAAATACTCGAAAATTCATAAAAGAAGATGCGTAATGTCTTAAGATTTAATAGCCGTGATGGCATATAACATCGGGATTTTGCCTTCCAATCCCTTAATTCTGTATTTGTCTGGACCATCCTGAACGGTATTCAAAAAACAGTTATAGGGTGAGTAATCAAATTCCTCAAAAGAGCTTATCTGTAAGTTATTGTTCAGTAGTGCCTTAAACACATCGCTCAAGGGATGGTTCCAAGAAACAGATTTGTTTTTGATGTCGGCATTACGGTCTGCATAGGTGCCTTCGGTGGTTTCAACAATCGTTTCGACATTGAAGTAACTGTAGGCAATTTTGCTGAATTCATAATCAAATGCCCAGACCATCGGATGAAATTCTACAAATACCAATTTGCCCTGTGGTTTTAAACAGCGATGAATAACCGCCGCCCATCTATCCAAATCTGGAAGCCATCCAATGGTTCCATAACTGATGAACACCATATCAAATTGGCCATTGAGTTCCTCAGGGGTATTATAAACATCGGAACAGATAAATTCTGCATCTAATGCCAAGTCCTGTGCCAATTGTTGCGCAAAGAGTATGGCTGCATCGGAAAGGTCGACCCCCGTCACTTTCGCACCCATTCTTGCCAAGGATAGACTATCCTGACCAAAATGACATTGTAAATGCAGGATGTTTTTACCTCTTACATCGCCCAGTAAATTTAACTCCACTTCCTTTAAAGAGGATTTCCCTTCCAAAAAGGAAGGCATATCATAAAATTCAGAAGAAGTATGGGAATTGGTTTTATCGTTCCATAGCTTTCGATTGATCGCTAGATAATCTTCATCCGGATTGTCCGGTTGGAATGCGGTATGGTCTGCCATTTTATTTCAAATTAAACATCAGGAGATATATCCCTAAGTGTCGGCATGAATCTTTTCCTCCGCCAATTCTTCATCTGCTTTTGTCTGCTCCAATTGGTTATCCTCTTGTTCCTCCTCAGCCTGCTTTTCATACTGAACCTTCACAAAGATAGGAAAATGGTCCGAGTCGAAATTATCCAATTTCTTAAGAGATATTAATTTAAAATCTGCAGAGATAAAGGCATGGTCCAATGGGAACTGCATTAAAGGCATTTTGGCATGGAAGGTATTGTAAAAACCTCTGCCGCGCCGAGGATCTAAAAGCTGACTGGTTTTTAGGAAAAGTTCCGTGGTATAACTCCAGGCCACATCATTAAGATCTCCAATTACGATGACGGGCATATCCAATTTTTCAGCTTTCTTGGCCACCAATAACAGTTCCTTATCGCGTTCTGTTGAACGAGGGTTTTCATTGGGAACAGGCGGGGTAGGATGTACCGCAAACACTTGAACCCGCTGCCTGGAAGGCAATTCCACCTGACAGAATATACTTGGGATCTCCTCTTCCACCAAATAGTTTACAGAAATTTCGTGAAGTTTGAATTTGGAGAATAAGAGCATGCCATAGGTATTGTCAATCGGGACTTTTACTTGAAAAGGGTATTCCTTATCTAGGCTTTCTGTTTCTTTCGCCCAGATATGATTGGTCTCTAATAAGAGGATAAGATCGGGGTCATTTTCATGGATCACCTGAAGGCATCCTTGATAATTAACATTATCTTCATATACATTGGATATCATTACAGCGATCTGATTGTTGGGCTCCAATTTTTCAGCCCGATAAACCTGTTTTTTTGCCAAAGGTGTAAAAGGCCAAATCTGCCAACAGAGATAGATGCCATTGATGATCAGGGCGTAAAATAGGATTTTTTGAAAGATGACTTCTTTATTTCCAAAGGATATATATAATACTATCCAAAGTATAACGAGTGCTAATTTCTGGATTCTAGGATATTCAAATACTCGGAAGGTCCAAAAGTCACTTCGGATTAAAGGTAGAATACTAAATAATAATATCAAGCATCCCAAAATCGGCAAGAATACGTCCATACAACCCTTAAGATTAATTTGTTTTTTTAAGTTTATTTCATGCAAAAGCAATGCCTTTTTTTTGTGACAACAGCTAATTTTTCATAATTTGATACCATCTAAGGATCCACCTAAGGATCTACTTGGAAAGGGATGTGAAAAATTAATAGCAGTCTTATGGCAAATCTATCAAGAAAAAGTTACGATACATTAAGCGAAGCAGTAAATGACCTGCAGAAACAAGGTTATACCGATGATTTTTTGATTTCAGAGGATGGCGAATGTCTTCGCTGTGCTGGAAAGTCTATGGAATTATCTCCAGATGAATTCATTATCGATGATATCTATCGTTTTGAAGGCATGACGGATCCAGCGGATGAAAGTATTCTATTTGCTATTTCTTCCAAGGATAATCTGGTGAAAGGTTTGGTAGTGAATAGTTTTGGCGCTGAATTCAGTTTCAGATCTTCGAGATTGGTGGAGGAATTGTATAAAAGATCAAGAAGTTAATATGTCAATTCAAGTGAATTTAGAGGATCTTATCTTACGGAATGCCCGAGCAGAGGAAGCAGAAGCAATTTGGTCGATCATAAAACAGGCAATAGATAAGCGGAAGGAGGAAGGAAGTAATCAATGGCAAGATGGTTATCCAAACCTAGGAGTTATCCAAGGGGATATTGAATTAGGTTATGGCTATGTGCATGTGGATGCTAATGGCGAAGTATATGGCTATCTTGCTTTGATTTTTGAGATAGAACCTGCTTATGAAATCATAGAAGGGAAGTGGTTGAGTGATCAGCCTTATGGCGTAGTGCACCGTATCGCAGTCAGTCAGGCAAATTATGTCAAAGGACAGGCAAGTAAGATGTTGAAAGAGGTAGAAGAATTATGTAAAGAAAGGCAAGTATACAGCCTACGTGTGGATACGAACTTTGATAACGTAGGAATGCTCCGCGTTTTTGAAAAACTGGGATATACCTATTGTGGCGAAGTGTATTTCCGTGGGGGAGCCAGAAGAGCCTATGAAAAGGTTTTAAACTAAATAGTTTTCTTCATTCCTAGTTTGCATACCAAATGATCTTTCCTCCGCAGGGATTATTCTTACGCAGGAATCTTTCCTACGCGTAGGTAGATTTTCCAAACGGCATCTTTTACCAATTGCGGGTTGCCCCAGATTTTCTCGACTTCGGGTCTTAATTGATCAATAGGGTTTTGACCAACCTGCTCGATGAATCGTTGCGTTGCAGACCAACTCAAAAGATGCCCTAAAAGATCTTCCATCTTAAATCTTTTTCGGATATAGAATTCAGGAGGCTCGATTTCCCGAAATGGGAAGGGGATGGTCGTATATTCCTGATCGATACTGCGGGTTTCGATCGGCCAATAAGGACCAACGGTTTTTTGATGGAAATGCTTGATCAATACATCCAATTCCTTATTTATACTGGGTATTCCATATGCCCAGGTGGCAATAATACCTCCTTTTTTAAGGACTCTTTTGACCTCCGCGTAAAATTTATCATAATCAAACCAATGTATGGCTTGCGCAATAGCCACCAAATCCACGGATTGGTCTTTTAATGTTGATTCCTCTGCTTTTTCGACCTTATAGGTCACCCGATCATGGGCGAAGGCATTGGTGATCTGTGCTTCGCTGGGGTCACTAGCATATACCGAATCGTAAAAATCTGCGAGGTGTATGGCAGACTGTCCATTCCCTGTACCACAATCCCATGCTAATTCATGGGTGGGGGTTAATTCGGAAAGATAATCGTAAAGCTCATGCGGATAGGATGGCCGGTATTGGGCATAAATGGAAGCTTGCTTAGAAAAATTGTCATTGAATGTAGCCATAATGCATATCTATTAACTTCAATTACTGCTAATAAATATACAAATTTTCAAAGAAAATTGATCTTTATTCTTTTGTTAACCAGCAAGGATTCAGATTGATGCAGACGAAAATGTAGATTTTTCATTACAAGAATATCTTATTTGACCCTTGAACATAATAAATCTTTTTCCACTGTATTTTTTGGAGTAAAAATTGCTATTGATTTTTTATATACAACCACATTTTCACTACTTAAGGAAAACACAAGTAAAAGTCAGTCCCAAAAGGGCTGACTTTTTTGTACATTAGAAATCCATTAAAACGCTATTACAATTCCATAAGATGCTCATTAGAGATATGTTAATTTCCTATTTTGATTAAATGTTTAACAATTAATTAATCCATAGGTTGTAGTTTTGCAGCACATTTATAGGGTAAATGGTAAATCTGCTGCGGATTCCTTTTTTAAGAGGAATGAAAAACAATTCTCAAAAATTCATCAAAATAATATGGAAACACCAATAACAAATGCACCGGAAAAGAGCTTGTCCGAAAAAATGCAGGAGCTCGTTATTAATTGTTTTACTTCAGCCAATAATTTGGAAAACCTGGATGAAGAACAGCAACAATCGATCTACAACCTATATGCAAAAATTAAATATAAGGATATCATCGATCAAGGATTTTGGAGTTTAGGAGGTGGGCTGACGCATTATTTCCTGAGCCTAAATGAGATGAAGCTTTCCTTGTTGGAAATTATGTCTACCAGATCTGACGAGAAAGAACGATTGATCCTAAAAGAATTGTTTCTTTTTCTGAATATCCTCGACGACCGAAGTTTCTATCAACTATTCTCGATTAGGCAGTTATTGCACTGTCCAACCGAAATCTTTCCTGAAAAATTGGAAGACATCAGTAGGGAATATTTTGATTAAAGAATATACTGTTGTTTGTATGTCTAGAGGGTGTTTCTGTAAGGGATTCACCCTTTAAACTTTCCAAAATAGTTATGTAAAATTTATAGGTATTTAACGAATTTTTCGAGGCATTTTAATTAAATTAGAACCAATTACCCAAAGGCTATTTAGCTCAGGGTTAAATCAGGTTATCTTCTATGGGATAACTACTGTGAACCAAATAAACTTATATGCACAACACAAGATTGACGGAGGAACATCTAATTTTCCGAGATAGTCTGAAGTCATTTATTCAAAAAGAAATTCTCCCACACATCGACAAATGGGAAAAACAAGGTGCGATTGACAAATCCATCTGGGAAAAATTAGGCGACATGGGATATATGGGGCTTATATACCCAGAACAATACGGCGGCCTAGATCTTGACTTTTATTATTCCCTTATCTTCTGCGAAGAAATTTCCAAATGTTTTTCTGGTGGTTTTAGTGTTTCGGCACTGGTGATTCAATTCATGTCTACGCCTTATCTTTGGAAACATGGTTCTGAAGAATTAAAATCGAAATACCTGACAGCCGTTATCCAAGGAGATATGGTAAGTGCCGTTGCGATCACGGAGCCTGTTGCTGGTTCGGATGTGCAGCGTATGAAGACCACAGCGGTGCTCGATGGCGATGAATACATTATCAATGGATCCAAAACATTTATCACAAATGGCTATTATGGCGACTTCTTTATCACTGCGGTAAAGACAGATCCTGCTGCGGGAAGCAAGGGCATCAGCTTGATCTTGGTCGATCGGAATACGCCTGGGGTAACCTGCAATAAAATTGAAAAATTAGGTTGGCATGCCTCGGATACCGCCGAAATCGGTTTTGACCATGTTAGAGTTCCGAAATCTCATCTTATAGGTGTGGAAGGAGAGGGCTTCAAATATCTAATGGGAGGTCTGCAATTAGAACGCCTGACAGCAGGCATACATAGTTTGACCACGGCGGAATCAGCCATGGAATATACCTTGGATTATCTTCAACAGCGGGAGGCCTTCAATAAACCCTTGAAAGATTTTCAGGTATTGCGCCATCGTTTTGCGCAAATGTATGCGGATGTGGAGACACTGAAAGCCTTTATCTACCATTGCTGCGATTTGCAGAACCAGGGGATATATGCCGTAAAGGAATGTTCCATTGCCAAACTGCAGGCCAGTGAATTGGCAATAAAGGTGGTATCCGATTGCCTACAGATGTTTGGTGGTTATGGTTTTACCGAAGATTATAAGATTGCCCGTTTATACCGTGATGTACGCGTTGGCACCATTATCGCTGGTACTTCCGAAATCATGCTCGAAATCTTGGCCAAGATCAGTATCGACCAAGTCGATTATTCAAAAAAATAAATCTATGGAAATCAATCACCTGCCCAAACATATACAATATCAAGAAAGAAACATCAATGATTATGTCTTAGAAATTTATGTGCATAATTCATTGGAAACCGCTTATGAGTTGGATTTTGGTTTTGTACGCGCTTTACTTCGCCGTGTTCAGAACCATTTGCTGAAGCCCGAAATAACCGGTTTGGTCCTGCATTTTTCAGGATCATTTCAATCCCTAAATTTCAGGCAGTTGTTCAAGCAGGCAAAAGAAAAGATCGAATTCAAGAAAAGGTTGTTTGAAATCATGGATCTGATGGTGGGAATCGATCAATTAAAAAAACCGATCGTTGGCATTTTTGATCATGCGCTGTTGGGTATAGGATATACCCTGGGGCTAGCATGTTCGAAATTGATCGCCGTTGGAAACCAGGCGACAGTTGGTTTTCCAGAGGGGGCCTATGCCGTCATCTATGGAATGGGATCGGTGGTCCACCTCAAAGAAAGAGTTCCTCTTTCAACAGCTTTTGAAGTGTTGACCAAAGGAAAGATCTATAAAGGCAGTGCTGCGCTTGAACTGAATCTGATCGATTCCTTTGTGGATAACCTGGATGATGCCCTAGTGGATGCCCTAAACTTCCTGGAACAACCAGGGAACGGCCTTAAAAGGCAGCAAGCCTTGAGTGATGAAGAGATCAACGGAGAACTGCAAAAACTTAACAAACAGGCCAATTCCAATATTCCGGCACATATTTCCTGTTTCATCATTTTTAAAACCAGTCCTTTCTTGAGCAAAGCGGAATTGTTGACCATGGAATTGGTCCAATTTGAATACATCCTTCATGAAAAGCAGACCATGTCCATTATCCGCACGATGTATTATTCCATGAAGGAAGCGGCAGCATTGGGTGCTAAGGCGGAAAGCCAGGTCAATAAACTAACGGTTTTAGGTGCAGGTATGATGGGTTCCGGGATAGCTTATGAGGCAGCGAAAGCTGGGATAGAAGTCCAACTAAAGGACATATCCGATGCTGCCGCCGAAAAAGGAAAGAGCTATTCGGAGAAAGTGACCAACAAATTGATGGAATTGGGTAAAATGACGCCCGAAAAGCAGCAGAAGATACTGGATTTAATCAATCCCATATCTCATTTTGAAGGGTTGGACAAACAGGACCTGATTATTGAGGCTGTTTTTGAAGACCTGAACCTAAAAGCTGCGGTCATCCAGGATAGCTTGCCGATATTAAATCCAAAAGGATTCTTTGCCTCAAATACCACGAGCCTTTCAATCCATAAGTTGGCTAAATTTAGTGCTAATCCCAGCCGATTTATCGGACTTCATTTTTTCTCACCGGTAGACCGGATGGCCTTGGTAGAAGTGATCAAAGGTGCAGATACCAGTCCTGAAACCTTGGAAGAGGCATTGACCTTTGTCCATAAGCTTCGAAAGATACCTATTGTGGTCAATGATGGCCCCGCCTTCTTTACCTCCAGGATTTTCTTCAACTACCTTCTGGAAGGGATTACCCTGTTATTGGAAGGAGCATCGGTAGAGGTGATCGATCGCCAAGCGAAGGAAGCCGGCTTTGCTGTCGGACCATTAGCTGTATTGGATGAGATTTCATTGGATCTCATGGTTCATGTATATGATCAATTACCAAAACTTCATACGAGTCAGAAAAGAGCTTATAATTATCTGAAAAAATTGATAGCAGAAGGTAGGCACGGAAGGAAATCAGGGAAGGGGTTCTATGAATATTCCAGCGAGGACCGAAGTAAAAAGCCTTGGGAGGATAAGGAGATTGAAAAGCCAGCTAAGCCAGCCTGTTTGATCATGATCAAATACAGGTTGTTGCACGTGATGGCTTTGGATAGTTACCGTTGTTTGGAAGATGGGATTTTGACCAGTCCGAAAGATGGCGATCTAGGCTCGGTACTGGGAGTTGGTTATGCGATGCAGACAGGAGGTGTTTTCGGTCATATCGATCAGGTAGGCCTGCATGCCTTTGTTAATGATTGCCTGGAGTTCGCTAAATATGGTGAACAATGGGAGCTCCCGAAATCCTTGATCGAACTATCGAAGAAAGACTTTAAATTCTACACAGGTTTTGATTCCAATTGGAATGAAGGCCCTTCAAAATAAGGAAGAGATTACTTTATAAAAAAAACATCGCCTACATTTAGGCGATGTTTTTTTTATGTGGTTACTTATACCATCATATCTACCAGGTCATTGACCGATAATTTGATGAAGTCTTCGTATTCCAAGGTATGTTGCAATACTATTTTCTGTTGTTTTTCGGCAAATACACGAGCAAGATTGATCTTATATTTTTCGATCAGTTTCGGGATACCTTCGGATCTGCGGCGTTTATGTCCAATCGGATATTCTACGACCACTTCTTCCAGGATGGTTCCATCGTTCAGCTCCAGTGTCAGCGCATTGGCGATCGAACGTTTCTCCGGATCATGGTAATCCACGGTGAACTGTGGATCTTCAATACAAGTGATTTTTTCCCTTAATGCATCGATTCGCTCATCTTTGGCGATATTATCTTCATAATCTGCTGCGGTCAAGCGTCCGAAGATCAATGGAACGGCCACCATGTATTGGATGGCATGGTCACGGTCTGCAGGGTTATGTAAAGGACCTTTTTTATCGATAATGCGGATGGCCGCTTCATGGGTTCTGATTTTAACGGATTTGATATCCTCCGAAGTTTTTCCCAATTCTTTTAATTTTCCATGTAAGGTCATGGCTGCTTCCACCGCAGTCTGCGAGTGGAATTCTGCTGGGAAGGAAATCTTGAACAACACATTCTCCATGACGTAGCTTCCATAAGGGCGTTGGAACTTGAATTCCCGACCTTTAAAGGATACATCATAGAATCCCCAAACCGGAGCAGTAAGTACCGATGGATAGCCCATTTCACCTTTTTGTGCTATCAACGCCAAACGTACAGCTCTGGAGGTGGCATCACCTGCTGCCCAGGATTTACGGCTACCGGTATTCGGAGCGTGTCGGTAGGTACGCAAGGATTGCCCATCTACAAAGGCTAAAGATAGCGCATTGACCAACTCATCGCGGTTCAAGCCCAAAAGTTTACCGACAACAGCGGTAGATGCTATCTTAACCAGGATCACGTGGTCTAAACCCACTTTATTGAAAGAGTTTTCCAAAGCCAGCACACCCTGCACTTCATGAGCCTTTACCATGGCTTCCAGCACGGTCTCCATCTTCAAGGGCTCTTTTCCTTTCTCCAGGTTGTTTCTACTGATCCAGTCGGCAACGGCCAATATACCACCAAGGTTATCGGATGGATGACCCCATTCAGCGGCCAACCAAGTGTCGTTGAAATCCAACCAACGAACCATAGCGCCAATGTTGAAGGCTGCTTGGATGGGATCTAACTGATAGGGGGTACCAGGCACCTTGGCACCATTCGGAACAATCGTTCCAGGAACGATTGGGCCAAGCATTTTCGTGCAAGCCGGATAGGTCAAGGCTTCAAATCCACAGCCTATCGTATCCAAAAAACAATAATGGGCGGTTTCCTTCGCTAACTGACTATCAATTTTATAGTCTAGAATATAATCTGCAATATCCAGTAATACTTGATCTGGATTGGGTCTGTTGTTGGAAATATGTGATGACATTTCTGATTGTTATGTACTTATTTTTATCTGTCTTTTAATGGAATGAATTTCTGGTTTTCAGGGCCCGTATAGTTGGCGCTAGGGCGGATGATCTTGCCATCTTCACGCTGTTCGATGATGTGTGCCCCCCAGCCGGAGATTCTCGACATCACGAACAATGGGGTGAACATATCGGTTGGGATTCCCATCAGGTGATAGGCCACCGCAGAGAACCAGTCCAGATTAGGGAACATTTTCTTTTCGTCCCACATCAGGGTTTCCAAGCGTTCGGCGATATCGAATAATTTCATATCCCCCAATTCCTCTGAAAGTTCCTTGGCGATTCTTTTGATGACCTGATTGCGGGGGTCTGAAATGGTATAGACCGGATGTCCAAAGCCGATGATGACCTCCTTTTTGGACAATCGCTCACGGATATCCTTTTCCGCATCGTCTGCATCCTTATACCTGCTTTGGATCTCGAATGCTACCTCATTGGCACCTCCATGTTTTGGTCCACGTAGCGCTCCGATCGCTCCGGCGATACTTGCATACACATCGGAACCGGTTCCAGCAATTACGCGTGCCGTAAAGGTGGAAGCATTGAATTCATGTTCGGCATAGAGGTTCAAGGAAGTCTGCATGGCCCGTACCCAAGCTTCAGAAGGTTTCTTTCCATGCAAGAGATGGAGAAAATGACCTCCTAAGGTCGTATCGTCGGTTTCTACTTCAATTTCTTTTTGGTGATGGCTGTAATGGTACCAGTATAATAGGGCAGAACCCATGCTGGCCATAAGACGATCGATGATCTCGCGGGTCTTTGATGGCTCATGTTCCAAAGGTTCCGGTTCCAATGTGCCGAACATGGACACGGAAGTTCGCAGCACGTCCATTGGATGAGCAGATGCAGGGATCAATTTTAAAACTTCTTTCAGTTTTTGAGGCAGGCCCCTTTGCTGAACAAGTTTATGCTCGTAGTTCTCCAATTCTTTTGCATTGGGCAATTTGCCATGGATCAGTAGATAGGCCACTTCTTCAAAACTGGCTTGATCGGCTAGGTCCAATATATCATAACCGCGGTAGTGGAGGTCGTTTCCACTTCTTCCTACCGTACAAAGGCTGGTGTTTCCTGCAGGAACCCCGGATAGGGCAACGCTTTTTTTCGGTTTAAAACCTGATTCATTCGTTTCTTTCATATCATTTCTTGTTAAACAATTGGTCTAAACGATTCTCATAATTATAATAGTCAATACTTTGATAAAGTTCTTCACGGGTCTGCATGGTTTCCAGAACAGCTTGCTGGCTACCATCATTCCGGATATGTTGGTACACATTCAAGGCAGCCTTATTGGCTGCGCGGAAAGCTGAAAGTGGGTAGAGTACCATGGAAACCTTAGCGCCTTTAAGTTCCTCCACGGTGAACAAAGGCGTTTGCCCAAATTCGGTGATGTTGGCTAATATGGGAAGTTGGGTAGCCTCCTGAAAGCGGGTATAATCTTCCAGGGAGCGGACAGCTTCTGCAAAGATGAAATCCGCACCAGCCTCTGCATAGGCTTTGGCTCGTGATAAGGCATTTTCAATGCCTTCGGAAGCAATGGCATCGGTTCGGGCACCGATCACAAAATCAGCATCTCTACGAGCATCTACCGCTGCGCGGATGCGGTCTACCATTTCGTCCAAACTGACCAATTCCTTGCCGGGACGATGCCCACAACGTTTAGCGCCTACTTGGTCTTCCATGTGTATACCGGCAGCACCAGCTTTTTCGAGAGATTGGATGGTACGAGCGATATTGAAAGCGGATGGTCCAAAACCGGTGTCGATATCTACCAATAAGGGAGTTTTACAGACATTGGTGATACGTTCTACATCGATTAGCACATCTTGTAGAGTGGTAATTCCAAGGTCTGGGATGCCCAGTGAACCTGCAGCTACGCCACCTCCAGAAAGGTAAATGGCTTTGAATCCTGATTGTTCTGCTAATAGTGCATGGTTGGCGTTGATGGTTCCTACGATTTGTAGGGGTGATTCGGCTTGAAGAGCTTCTCTAAATTTTTTTCCAGCAGATTCCTTCATTCTGATGAGGGATTTTTTAGTTTATAAATAGGGTTATGGACGCTGGAGCTTCATCTTCTTTTGCTGTCCAGCGACCTTTTTAAAGATAAGAAAATCTGATGGGTTTAGGAATTAAAATAGAAAGCTTGTCATGCTGAGCGTAGTCGAAGCATCTGTACGGTGGTATGGTGGTATACGAACAGATCCTTCGACTTCGCTCAGGATGACATGGGGGAAGATTGCTTCGTCGTGCCTCCTCGCAATGACGGTATGGCTTGCCTCCTCGGAAGGACGGGTTTTGCTTCGTTGCTCCAAAGGATGTGCGGTCTTCTCGCAAAGACGGGATGGCTTGCTTCCTCGCCATGAGAGGTTTTGCTTCGCTCTTAAAGCAGGGTGAAAGTAATGTAAAAGTATGTATTTAGTAACCTAAGTATACTAAAACCCGCTTTAAGGTTGCTTAAACCATGGTTTTACTACGAAAACAAGCTTTTAACATAGGAAAACAACAACATTATCTAATTTAACAAAAAAAAGCCGTATCAACATCGATACGGCTTCTTAATATTAATAACCTGGATTCTGAATCAATCCTGGTTCTACGCGTAAGCTGTTCTCATGGAACGGCCACACATAATTATGTTGTTGGAACGTTCGATCTTCAATCTTTAAAGTTTCCACTTTTCCATTTACCAAACGGGTGTGTCCTAATGCGGGTTGGTTCAACACCTGTTCCGCAATTCGCCAACGGATGATATCGTCATATCGGATACCTTCTCCAGCTAATTCCGTTCTGCGTTCGTTACGGATCAAGTTTACCCATTCCTCTTGGGTTTTGCTGCCCAATTTCACGTCTGCCACGGTCATATCCAATCCAGCACGTTTTCTCAACTGGTTGATGCAATCTTTCGCCAGGTCATCCACTTGTCCCAACATGATCTGTGCTTCGGCATAGGTCAATAAAACCTCCGCATACCTTAACAATGGGAAATGCATGTTACCACCAGATTTGAAAGCATCGGTTTCATCGACAAACTTCTTGAACCAATAGCCAGATTTACTGGAACGTTGGTTCTCAAAATAGAATAAGCTAGCCGTATTGTAAATATCGATCTTATCGCCGTAAAACGTATCTCCTTGGCCAAAAATACTGGCTTTTAAACGTGGGTCACGATTTAATTTCGGATCCAGTTCATATTCCTGTTTCGTGTGCAATGGACAATTGTCGATCGGTCTACCTTGTAGGGTCCAATACGAATCCACCAAAGATTTGGTCGGAACAGAATAGGATTGTCCATTACCCGTACGGTATTGTGGTGCCAGGTCGCGGAAAGAGTTGGTCGCCGTATTATTATGACTTTCCATATCGAATTTCATGATGAACTCCTTGTTGGTCTTATCCGCTTTGTAATTGAACAGATCGGCATAGTTCGCATGCAACTGATATTTTCCACTTTCGATGATCTCTTTGGCCAATTTGGCTGCCAGTTCGTATTTGCCGTTATACAACGCATAACGCATGGTCAATGCCTTGAACGAATACTTATTGAACATATAAGCATCTGAAGTATACTCATTTTCCGGTAGGCGGGAAGCAATTTCTTCCGCTAAAGGAAATAGGGTTTCCAAAATTTCTTCCTTGCTTTTTGCAGGCTGAAGGGCGGTTTCCATGTTGGCCGGCTCCAAGTGGAAAGGTACATTTGCCCAACGGCTGGTCAATTTGAAATAATGCCAAACACGCAGCGCTTCCAAGATACTCTTGAATTTAGTACGAACGGCTTCATCCTCCACATAAGGAACATCCACATTCGCAATAAAGGTATTCAGACGGCCCAAATGTTTCATCTGCAATTCATAGTAATATAAGAATGCAGTGGTATTGGCGTTGATATTACCATTGGCGATACGTTGGTGATGGTCATTTTCGATGCGGCTATAGGCATTGTCCGATTTAGAATCTTCCAAATAGAACAATAATCCGCGAGCACCCACCGAAGTGAACACATCCACATAACTACTGTACACCACACGGCGAAGGTCTTCCTCGGTATTGAAGAACTCAGTAAAGGAAGTTGCCGTAGGATCTGTTTTATCTAAGAATTTTTCACAACTGGCCAAAGACATACTTGCCAATAGACCAAAATATATGATTGATTTTCTCATTTTCTTTCTCTGTTTATTGATTAAAAGATAGTGGCTCTGATACCAAAACTATAGGTAGCCATGCGTGGGTAGTTACCATTTCCACCGTTACGTTCTGGCTCTAATCCCTCGTATTTGGTGAAGGTAAAGGCATCCTGTGCATTCACATACACGCGTACATTTTGGAAAGCTTTGCCCCATTTCGGGAAAGTATAACCCAATTGAAGCATCTTGATGCGGAAGTACGACGCGTCGCTCAACCATACATCACTAAGGAAAGTGTTGGTGCTTGCGCCGGTCCAAACCCTTGGAAAACGGGAGTTCGGATTTTCTGGTGTCCATCTGTTGTCTGCATATTCTTGGCGCGGTGCACCTAATGCATTCGATGCATTATCTACGTAGATCGGATAGCCTTCCTGTCCGCCAATGCGGGATGTACGGCGGCCAACACCTTGACCCAAGGCTGCAAAGTCCCAACCTTTGTATTTCAGGTTTAGGTTGACTGAATAATTCAAATGTGGGAATGGATCACCTAGTTCCACACGGTCATCATCATTGATAATGCCATCTCCATTCTGATCTCTATAACGGATGTCTCCAGGAATGGTATTCGGTAATTTTGCTGTTGTCGCATCAATTTCCGCCTCGTTCTGGAAATATCCATCGGTTTCATAGCCATAATAGTTATCAATGGCAATGCCGTTGTACCAGATTTTATCGTTGGTGTTTTTGAAGATTAAGGTGTCAGTTTTATTGTAACCAGCCTTTTCAACTTTGTTGCTGTTGTCGAAGAACATACCACCAATGGTATATTTCAAATCCCCGATATTATCTGACCAATTTGCCGAGATTTCATATCCTTTATTTCTAACCTCACCAATGTTTACCGCCGAAGTTAAGGTGTTCGATCCGGTTAGTGGAGGTACTGGGAAGTCGGAATAGATCAGGTCGTACGAGAATTTGTCGTATACATCCGCTGTAATATTCAAGCGGTTGTCCAATAAAGTCAGGTCTGCACCTACGTTCCATTGTTTTTGTTTTTCCCAAGAGAATAATGGATTTGGCACACGCATGGTCCATCCCCAGGTATTCACTACTTCCTGCCACAGGTATGGATCCACATTCTCATTACCGATCAAACCGTATGATGCACGGATCTTGAAGTTGGTCAAGGTTTTGCTGTCGCGAAGGCTGCTCATGAAGCTTTCGTTATGCAGGTTCCAAGCTAGGGCAGCAGAAGGGAAGAAGCCCCATTTCTGTCCTGGCGCAAATTTACTACTACCGTCTGAACGTGCGGTTAATTCCAGCAAATAACGTTCATCGAAGGAATAGTTCAACTTTCCGAAGAAAGATGCCTTATTGATCTCGCGGTAATCGGTGTAGGTGAAGTTCATCATCTCTGAACCAGCTGTCAGGTACAGTTTATCCTTGTTTCCACGAAGATCTTTGGTATAGTTTACCAATGCTCTAGCCGTGATTTGGGATTGGCTGACACCTTGATCGGCAGTCACCGAATTCGCCCAGATGGTAGCCGGTTTTCCGGTGGCATCATAGAATTTAAAGGTCTCACGAACAGATTTGTTCGCCGATTTATTGATCATATACGAAATATTACCCTCAATGTTCAAGTTCGGATTGATGTAATATTTTGGTCTTAGGTTGATCGTACTCCGGTCGTGCATGTAGTTTTTGATACCACCATGGTTGATGGAAGCAACCGGGTTCAGGTTGTTGTGCAACATGTAGTGATTCGGAAGGTCTGTCCCTTCAAAAAATACTTGTTGCGTAGGGTTCATTCGCCAAGCGATCTGGTATAGGCCATGGCCATCATCATTGGCCATCAAACGATCTACCTGTAAACGGTGGGCATAGAAATCGGCAAGAAGCACGAATTTGTCTGCAATATTGACGTTGGTATTGAAGCGTGCGGAGAATTTTTGTGTTCCTTCAATGTTGTTCAATCCATTTTCCTGGATATGGCCAAGCATTAGGTTAAATGTTCCTACACCACCACCACCGGAAATATTAGCCGATTGGTTATGGGCATAGGCGCGACTTTGCATCACTTCGTCCAACCAATTTACACTTTTAGTCTCGCCGCTTTCCGCTTTTTGGATATCCTCTGCGGTGTATAGCGTGGTTTGTCCTTGAAGGGATCTGGCTTCATTGTTCAGACGCATGTAATCTGCGGCATTCACAAAGGTAGGTAGGTCGATTGGGTTGTCGATCGATCCCCAAGCATTCAGGTCCACCTTGAATTGTCCAGTTGTACCGCGTTCTGTTTCAATGATGATTACCCCATTGGCACCTCTAGAACCATACATGGAGGTAGAAGCCGCATCTTTAAGGACGGTTAGACTCTTGATCTGGTTCGGGTCGATGTCGCTTAAGGATTGTTCCATTCCATCGACAATGACCAAAGGACTTGCATTCTGCAAGGTACTCACACCGCGGATAGCAATACTTCCTGGGGAGCTTCCTGGAAGGCTGTTGCCCTGCAACATGGTCACCCCTGGAATGGTTCCGCTGAAAGCTTGTTCCATTTTCATGATCGGACGCGTTTTGGTCTGCGACATGTCCATTTGGGCAACTGAAGAGGCTAAGTGTTTCTTGTCGACTGTAGAATAACCCACAACTACGACCTCATCGATGCCTAGGTTTTTTTCGGCAAGAATGACATTCAGGTTTTTTTTGTCGCCAATGTTGACCTCTTGGTCGTCATAGCCGACTGCGGAGAAAATCAAGACGGAAGCTGTCGCTGGGACTTGAATTTCGAAGTTTCCGCCTGCATCGGAAGCAGTACCTAGGTTGGTTCCTTTGACCAAGACACTTGCATTCACCACAGGTCGATTTTGATTGTCTTTAATGGTACCCGTAATGGTCTTATTCCCTTGGGCATAAGACAACGAGCCGCATAAGACAATGAATAACATCATTGTAAAGATATTTTTCATGATCTGATTTTGGTTATTGATTATATAGATAGTTAAATAATTCAATTCCATAGGCTTAATCCGGTAGATGTTGAGGATTTTGCTCGCCGAAAATACAATTAATTAGTTTAATAATGTTTAATAAGGTTGAATAATGTTGTTAAATAAAGTTTATAATAGTTTGGGAAAGTATAGATTTTATAGATAAGAAAAGAAATAGTAAGAATAATTAATTTTATGATTAAAAAATGCCGTTTGGGTTGGTGGGTTTATCTTTAGGGGTAAATTTTGTGTTGGAAATGTTACAATTGGGGGGGGAGGAAGGGAAGGGAAGGGAAGGGAAGGGAAGGGATGAAGGTTGGAGAGAAAAGGTAAGGGGTAAAGATGGGGATGGAAGAGTGGGAAAGGGATGGAATGGAAGGGGAAGCGGATGGTGGTTGAAGTGGGACGGTAAGGGGCGAGGGAAGCTGGAGAGGGAACGGGATGGGTTGGGGAGTTGTCATGCTGAGCGTAGTCGAAGCATCTGTACGGTGGTATACGAACAGATCCTTCGACTTCGCTCAGGATGACATGGGGGAAGATTGCTTCGTCGTGCCTCCTCGCAATGACGGGGGGACGTGCTTCCTTGGAAGGACCTCGTACCTCCATGCAATGACGGGAAGCCTCCATGCAAAGACAGAAATTACATCAGGTCTGCTTGGATAGTTAATATTTTCTTTTTCTGCAGGAAGTATCGTTGATAAATCAAATAAGGCAGGGCTTCCATGGCTTCTCTTAAGATCATTATATTTTCATCTACATAAGCTGAGACCATGAAATATTTCCACTCCTTATCCATATACTTTTTTAAATTTTCCACATACTTCTTGTCCAATTCATTTTCAAACCCTGGATATTCCAATAATTCCTTCAATTCTTTTTTCAGCCTCAACTCTAAAACCTTGAATTCAATAAAGAAGGTTTCTATTTGATTATAATCCAAGACTTGGTTCAGATAGCTAAATTTATTGTTCATCTCATAATAAAAATTCATCTGATCTTCATAGATCTTATCATAAGCCGACAGTTGCAGATGAGCTTCCAAAAACTCCTGCTCCATATTCCTGGTTTTTGCCAGATGATGGAAATGTTTAAATATCTGAATATTCAATTCATCCAATTCAGCTGCTTTAGATTCTTCCTCCTTTTTCAATCTTTCCAATAACTCAGGAATGGCTTTCCGATGAAATTTAATACCATCATAATCAAAGGTCTTTACTCCAATTTCTTTAGCCTGAATAGATTTTAAAGTGCCAATATCTTGACGCAGGGCTTGCAATTCATACGATAGCTTCGTATCCTCATCCGAGAAATAGGATCTTTCTGGAATATTACCATCTAGATCAATCTTTTCGTAATCAGAAATCACTGGGGTTACTAAGTTGTAATATTCATTGAATACCTTATCAAAACTTCCTTTGTTAAAAGCCAATTCGTATTTATGGATAAATTCATCCGCACCCAATTTAACAATAGGTATGTTTGCATTTGGCCCTTCATCCTCCAAAAACAAATTTTTAAATAGGAAATCTGATATTTCCGAGATCACTTTATCCTTATCCTTGATCATATCCATCGCGGGGCTATCCTCTTCCACCGCCTTAACAATATTCAATTGCCTAACCTTTTTCACCCGGTCGGCAGTGCTCGGATGCGATGCCCATTGGTTTTCGAAGTTCAGTTTAGATTTATCGTATTTGAGATTGCTATCCAGATCGATCAACGGCATGCCATCCTTCATCTCATAACTGTTCTTTTTTGCTAAAAAGCGAAGCATGGTCTGATGATCCGCATAAATATCATCAGGAAAAAAACTTTCGGAGGAGCGATTAAAATAGAACTGCACCGCTTCATTGAAGGCATGGTCAGCAAAATCTAAACGCATCAGGGAGCTGCTAAAGGCTTCCGACCCAGCAATATGGGCTGCCACTTCATCCGCATGGAATTCCATCTCGCGGGATAAGGCCATGTAATTCTTATTAATGAAATTATATAATTTTTTGAGGATCCATTGAATCCCTCGGATAGCATAAATCGCTCCCCAGAGTGTGATGACTAAAGAATTACTCCAGCCGGTTACCCTATTGATCGTTCTATCAAAAGATTCATTGTTATACAGCATGTTAAAGATCACTTGGTTCACATGGTACACGTAGGAACCAAGCTTCATGCTCCGTTGGGAGAAATGACCAAATTCATGCGCAATAATGGCCTTTAACTCCTGTTTACTAAGCACATTGATCAAGCCCATCCCGATTTGGAGGTTTTTCCGAACGGGAATGATCATGCTCCAAAAACTGGAATTATAGAAAACCGAGGCATTAACTTCCTGTGTTATAAATACTTTTTTGGGGAAGTCCGTTCCAGCTTCTTGTACAACCTCATGGATCATTTGGAACAGTTCAGGTTGCATGTCTGCAGTAATCTCAAACATTCCCTCCGTATGGTTTTGATTCTTGGAAAAGATGAATTTTATAAGGAAAAACAGAATGGTCAATCCGGCAAAGATTAATCCTGCACCAAATAAAATGATATATAAATTTGGAATTTCTATGATCAAGTGGATACCAAAATAGGTGAGCGCAATGGTTAATCCTATTGCGGCTATTAAAAGCAGCATATAGACAATGACGAAAATGAGAATGGAAGTAAGGGTTTTTTTGACGCTTCGCTGAAATGCCGGGCTGGTCTGAATATGCATAAAAGGTAATTTCGATTAGTTTTATAAATATAGACGAAATGAAGAATATATTTTACAGAAAACCTATTAATAATATTTAGTTAATATTTCTTTGGCCGTTAAATAGCCTCTATAGAATGCTTCCTCGAATAGGGAGAGTCCGGAAAGGTCAGAATGTGCAAAATAAATCCGGTCGGCAATTGGTTTGGCCATTTCCTTCCGGGCCTCACTCATCATGAACCCTGGAACTGGGCTGATCATGCCATGGCCTAAACGATGGATACGCATATCCAATATTTCCTCCTCGATGCCATAATGTGCTTTGGAGAGATCTTCAATAATGAAATCCCGCCATTGTTCCTCACTAAAATCCAATAGTTTCTTTCGTTCCTTTCGAAGGTCTTGGGCATCTAAAGAATGGTAATAGCTGATTACATAAGGAGCCTTATATTGGGCAAGGCTCTGATGCTGATCAAAGATATAGCCTAAGCCCTTGCCATCATGGATCACATTGTCCCAGGATAAGGGAGCGCCCGAAGCAGCGGGGAAACTTTTCAGGGTGATCGTGGCAATTAACCATGGTGCATAAGCAAATTTATCGCTTAAGGTTTTCCGTGAAGTGATCAGGTATTTATTTACAAATTGCGGACAACAATTGATGAGTTGATTAGTTATATAAAGAGTTGATTTATTGGTTTTAATGTCGTATACCTGAACTTGAACTTTGTTCTCATCCCATTCTATTTTATAAGCTAAACAATTGTTCTTTATCTTTCCTTCCGCGTATTTTTTCAATAAGGACACCAATCTTCCATTGCCTTCCTGCCAGGTCAATACGGCTTCTTCATTTCCGAGGTAATCATGCTTTCTACTGGAAAAATAATGTATACCTGCAAAAGCTGAGGTATGTTTAACGCCTGTACCGAAATCATCCCTGCAACAGTAATTCACATAACTAAATACCGGTTTTGTTTTGAATCCTTGATCCAGCAGCCACTTTTCCATGCTGATGCTATCCAGATCCTCCAGATCATGATCGTTTGATGCGAAAAGTGTTGGAATATCAAATACATATTTTCCATCCCTACCTTTCATTTCCGTAAAATCCTTCATGAGGCCATGAAAACGCTCCATTTCGGCCAATTCTTCCTCATCTAGCCCATATTCAGGAACAATGCCATTCTGCCAATAATTGTCGATAAAGAGCCTATGCATCGGGTCAAAGGACAGCTGTTCTTCATCAAATATTGGTTCACCAGTTGCTGTCCAACCCTTAACGATCTTTGACTTTTCTAAAAATTGGTAAATTTCTTTGTTGGAGGCGTTGGGTATGGGCAGGTAATGGGCGCCCTGTGGATGTTTACTGTAGGAATTTGACCCTGATTTGGAGTTTCCGCCCACTTCATCTTCCATTTCCAATAAGAGAAAGTCCTGGAAGCCCTTTTCATGGAATTGATATGCAGCAGATAAGCCTGCGATTCCACCTCCAAGAATCAATACAGGGATTTCAATCTTTTCAGAAACAGGGGGGAAGTCGGGTAGCCATAAGCGATGCCCTAAGATGTGGTTGGTGCCGGTCAGTTTTAATAAGATATGGTTTGCCTTTCTTTTGCAGGCTTGCAGGAAAGTAGTGCCAAGACCCAATAAAAGGCTTGCTTTCAGGAAATGTCGTCTGTTCCACTTATATCTTGCTCCACTCTTCATCGAAATACCGCACTAAAATCTGATTGTCCAAACGATTGATCTCCACCGGTATTTTTTGCATATCTGTTGCAAAGTCCGTGAGTTTGGAGAAATTGTAGTCATAGAAACGCAGGTTGTCCACCTTATGGTTCACCTGTTGGAAATCTACGTTTTTATCTGGGGAGAATAAACAGAAGCCCCATTCGCCGAAGGAAGGCACATAGGCATGGTAAGCCTGTGGATTCGGAAAAATAGAAGCTATGGTTTCATGAATGCACCAATAGGCTTTGGGCGCATAATAGGGTGATGTAGTCTGCACAGCAATAATGCTTTGCTCATGCATCAAAAACCGTAAGCGCTTGTAAAAAGCATTGGTGTACAATTTGCCTAAGCTGTAGTTGGAAGGATCCGGAAAATCGATGATGATGACATCATATTGCTCCTGATGGTCCTTTATCCAGATAAATGCATCTTCATTTACGACCCTTACCTTAGGGCTGTTCAATGCATCCTGATTATGCTGACGAAGAATTTCATTAGTCTGAAACAATTTGGTCATCCCTTCGTCCAGGTCGACCAAGGTAATATGTTCTACCATAGGGTATTTCAGGATTTCCCTGGCGGCCAAACCATCGCCACCCCCTAAGATAAGCACACGTTTCGGCGTTTTGGCAACCGACATGGCGGGATGCACCAGGCATTCATGGTATCTGTACTCATCCTTGGTGTTGAACTGAAGGTTGTTGTTCAGAAACAGCTGGTAATTTCCGTTGGAGGAGGTCAGTACAATACGCTGATAGGTCGTCGAATGCTTGTAGATGACGTTGTTTCCATATAGCTGGTTCTCCGAATAGGCCAAGAGCCGATCGGAATAATAAAAGACAATCAGCAGGAATACCAAACATAGTATAGCCTTGATCTTCATCCAGGTCGGCCTTTTCAGGAACTTGCTCAGGTAAAAGGCAAGGAAAACCCCTACACAGATATTGATGATTCCGAACAGGAGGGAAGTACCCATAACCCCTAATTTTGGAATCAGCAGGATCGGGAATAAAACCGAAGCGATCAATGCACCGATGTAATCAAAAGCGAAAACATTGGAGACCAAATCCTTGAATTGCACCCTGTCCTTGAGGATGTTCATCAACAAAGGGATTTCCATTCCACAGAGACAACCTGTCAGAAATACAATAAAGTATAAAATAAACTGGAAATGTTCAACCTGTTGAAATAGAAGGAATAAAAGAACAGAACTTGTACCCCCAATAATACCTATCAAGAGTTCGATCTCGATGAATCGATCGAACAGGTTCTTATGGATAAATTTGGCAAGATAGGATCCAACCCCCATTGAAAAGAGGTAAGTGCCGATGATGAAAGAGAATTGCTTTACCGAATCTCCCAATAGATAACTGGCCAATGCACCAGCCACCAACTCGTAGACTAATCCACAAATGGCGATGATGAATACAGCTAATAAAAGGAAGATGGAAAGATTTTTCTTTCTATCCATGAATTGAGGCTGCGATAATAATGGAGATGCCTAAAATAAAGCTGGCAAAAACGATTGCCAAGGCGACATTATGGTTTTTGACAATCTCCTGCCAGGACTTTTCCGGCGTCAATTTCTCGATCAATAGATAAGCCAATAACAGGATTACTATTCCGATAAGGGAATAAATAACCGAGGCAGCAATACCTTTGAAAAAATAATCGTAATTCATATGCTTTTGCTTATTTATGACTACCACTCATCAGTGGCGATCTAGTGTATATTATTCTGTTTCCTGTACGGGTATGGTCCACCTGTGCTTGCACTTCTAAATCTGCACTACAGGTTTTCATGTTGTCCTCATAGTATTTATAGGCAGGGAGGGCAAGACAAACAAAGAAAAACAGGATCAATAATCCATCTTGTTTGATCATGTACCAACCTGAAAAATCCCCTCGTTTACTTAGTTCCGCAATTTTATCCGGTTGGTTAAAATTGATGAAAAAGAAAATAAAGATCATCACCGTGGCTGCATAGGTAAATATCAAAGGCGTATAACTGACCCCACCATATTTCAGTTTGATCTGTTCCTCCAATTTGACCGCTTGATTAGGCGATCCGGTCATCGAGGTTTCAAATACTAAATGGTATTGTCCCGGTTCCACCCTACAAAAATCAATATTCAAGGCATTAGCCTGATTCGAAGGATTAAATTTATGCACGTATGGTCTAACTTGGCTGACCTGATTGGTCTTCTTATTCACTAGATTGACCTGGATTACCAAATTCGGTACCGAAGAGATGGAGAATCCGTCCATAACCAACTGTTTTTTGGTATTTCCCTTCAATTCAAATGGCGTGGAAACAAAGCTGTTCGCCAGGTTTTCGCTGGTAAAGGTTTCATTGAAGGTCAGGGTCTGGGTACTGAGCTGATTATAATACAAAAAGTAAAATAATATCCCAGGAATAAGTAGAAATGGCAATAAAGCCCCTAAGAGCTTGGAATTGATGTGCTTCTTTTTCTCTTCGAACTCCCTGTACTTCTCAAACATGGAGTAATAATTAGGACCGTGTAGATACTTTCCGGCATAATATTCCCTCTTCCCTTGGAATATTTCTTCCGAAATAAACTTATCCTCATTCAAGGAATGAGCATAGGTAATGTAAGAGGAGGTGGCATCGAGATCTTCAAAAACAAAACCTTCCGCATAGATCACATTTTGCGTTCCGCCTTCTTCCCGATTATAATTACCATCGTATTTAATGCGATTTTCAGATTTGCGGTCGATTTTATCTTCGGAAATCGGCTCCAGAAAACAGGCATACTCATCTCCATCGGCCAAGTACAGTTCCTCATCATCCGTAGATAATCCGACATATTCGTTGGATTTTCCTAAAACACCGGCACGGCGGATTTTGGTGATGATCTGATAATGATTGCCTTGGAAATTAATGAATTCCCCAAGGATTGGCCATAGCACATCCTTTCCAGGATTCAGGTTTTTTTGAAAAACCCACTTATCCGGATCGGTACCTTTAAAATAGGCATGGCAATTCGGGCAGACGTAACCCTGGAATTCGGATACTTCTACCTTAAAATTCTGTTTATGTTGGCATTTGGAACAGCTGATCTGCATAGCTTAGCGATTTACCAAAGTTTCGTTCAAAACCGTAGCTTCAAAATATGCTTTATATTTTTCTCCAATGGCTATTACCTTTTGTGAATTGTCTTTCAGGTAATTACATAGGTAAATATCAAGGGTTAGTTGATGGAATTCTGGCCAGGTGTGTACACAGATGTGGGATTCCTTCAAACAAATGGCCGCCGTAAATCCGTTCCCATCAAACACATGAGAGGATAAACCTACTACCTGTAGATCTTCTTCAATCAATAAGGATTGGCTGAAGGATTGGAACTGCTCCAAAGAAGTCAGTAATTCCAGATTAGAAACCTGTAGGGTAAGTAAAAGATGTTTTCCGGGCCTGTATTCGTTAAGCATTAATTTTGGCTAATAATTAGGCTCGAATATACACAATTTTTAAGGATTCCCTAACTTAAATGATAGCTTTGGTTCTTAAATTCCATGGAAGCATAATAGCTGTACTTCTCTTTATCGAGGGGATAGTCCCAACAGCCCATCCGATGATAGATCTGTCCACCGAAACCGCTTTTAAAGCGGAATAATCCATACATGGGATGCGAAGGATCGGCCTGTGGCGATATCCCGAAGAAATCGTATTCTGTACAGTCTTTTTCTTTTGCTAATTGCATGGCTTTCCATTGCAGGGCGTAGGTTGCCATGTAATTTCTGTTTTCGGTAGCGGAAGCACCATAAAGGTAGGTCCCCCGGTTCTTGGATACGACGAGAAACATCGCAGCCAAAGGAAGTTCATCCACCTCGGCCAATAAAAGATACACATCGGCCGGTGATTGCGTATCATTTGCCCGGGCAGATAGGACTATGCGGAAATAATTGATATCATGGAGGAAGAAATTATTCCTTTTGGCGGTTTGTCGGTATAGTTCATACCAGATATCCAAGCTTTCCAGTCCTAGGGATTTTACTTTTACTCCTTTACGGCCAGAAAGGTTGATGTTGTATCGGGTTTTTGGCTTCATCATTCCCAATAAATGATCCTCATCCTGATTGAGATCCATAAAGATCGTATTGGATGGCAGGATATCGGTATTGGCTTTTCGGAGGTTCCAATGTTCGGTATTGAAGTTGAAACGAAGTTCTTGGATCCTTTTTTCGGGAACACCGATCCAATTACCATGAATATCATAGCAGTCTTCTTCTTTCGCCCATAGCGACTCCCAAGATAGGTCGTAGCGGATCATGATGCAGTTTTTGGGAAGGAAATGCCTCAGTGTTTCGGATAATTGTTCCAGAAAGTATCCTTGGTTTTCTTCGGAAGGTTCTAATTCCGGACCGTAAGGCACATAAGCAATACAATGCTCCTGATCAACAGCCTGCAAGATGATCAATAGATCGCCGATGAAATAGGCATCATCCTCGGAGCCAGCGAAAAGTTCCGAATTCTTCACCTTGAAATTAAAGGCCATAGAGTTGACCCCCTGAAGTCTTTTGACCTCCGACCAATAAGCTGTCTGTTGGATAATAGACGTATTATAGATTTCCTTAATCGCCTTGTCTTCTAAATCTGCAATCATGATTGGGGGCAAACATAGCCATAAACTTTAAATAAAGGGTTTTTATTTGTCACAATTGGGTTAAAAGAAAATAGATGTAATCACAATTAATAAAATTACAGGTTAGATGATAGTAAAAAAAAAGAATACTAAAATTAAGGAATGTTCGTTTAAAGATTATATTTCAAATTTGTTATGACATATATAGGCTAATTTGTAGCTTTAACACTACAAAACAAGCTAATAAAAGCTGGAGGTATTAAGAATAACTCAATTTTTTATTTAGCTTTGAGTGCTAGTTATTAATTCGCTGTATTAATATTTATTTAATTGAAACTTTCGCGAATATCGTTCGTTAAAGAATTATAAAAGTTGACATTTGTTGGGTGAGAAGATGGCTCCATCTTCTTTTAACTTGTGTATATAATAGTGTGATCTAAGGCCTGAACTCCAGTTCAGGCCTTTATTATTAGAAAAAATTGTCTATTTTGCTTTGCAAATACCAAACCCTGTGAAATTACACTGCCTATTATTGATCTCGTGCATTTTTTGTGCATGTACATCTGCGCATAAGACGAAACCCGAAAGGGAAAAAGTAAAAGATCCGTATAATACGATGGCCTATAAGTTTCTGGATGATCAGCAGCCGGATAGTGCCTTTTATTATTTCGATAAAGCGAAGACGTTTTATATGAAACGGAACGATAGTTTAGGCATTGCTGCTGCCTATATCAATATGGCGATCACGCAGTTTGAGTATAACGATTTTTACGGTTCGCAGGAATCATCCATCGAGGCCATCCCATACCTGGATACAATTGATCAAACGAGTAGATCATATCTCTCCATGAATTATAATACCCTTGGAAATAGCAGTGATGAGATCAATTTGCCCGAGAAAGCAATCTATTATTACCAGCAAGCTATTCGATTTGCATCAGATTCTTCGCAGGTAGCTGTATATCAGAATAATTTGGCATTGAGTTATCGGAAAATCGGGAAAAAAGTGGAGGCCTTGGAACTGTTAAAATCAAGCCTGGCAAAAAGCGAATACGGATCGCTGGATTATGCTCGCACCTTATCCAATATGGCCAATACGCGAAGATTATTGGGGGATACGACCAATGTGCTGAAGGATTTACATCGGGCACTGCAAATCCGTAAGAAAGAGAATCATCTGATTGGGATGAATTCCAGTTATGCTTTACTTAGCGATTATTATGTTGGGAAGAACAGCGATTCAGCGATGTACTATGCGAAGAAGCGATATGAAATGGCAAAACAACTGAAGATTCCCACAGATCAGATGAAGGGTTTGAAACAGCTCATTGCTCTCCAACCCAATCAGAATAACAGCGATTATTTTAAAGCATACATCCGGATTCAGGACTCCGTGAGTACCGTTCAGACCATAACCCGAAACCAATTCGCGTTGATCAGGTTTGAGGCGGAAAAATCAAAAGCTGAAAACCTTCAACTGCAGAAGGATAAGGCTTTGGCCGAAAAAAGCCTAGTCTGGCAAAAGGCCGGAACTGCTTTTTTGCTCCTAACGGGTCTTTATGCGGTGCTGTGGTTTATCAGGCATCGAAAGAGACAGGCCTTACTCATGGAGAATAAAATTCAGGAAAATAAATTGAAGACCTCCAAAAAGGTGCATGATGTGGTGGCCAACGGAATCTACCGGGTGATGATCGAAATCGAACATCAAGATCAGTTGGAAAAAGAACATGTGTTGGATCAATTGGAAGATATGTACCATAAATCGCGCGACATCTCCCATGAGCGGGATATGGAATCGGAGGAGGGTGTTCATGACCAGCGAGCCTATCATGAACAGGTAGGTGATCTGATTAAATCATTTGCGAATGAACATTGCAAAGTGCTATTGGTCGGGAATGAGCCGGAGACCTGGAAGGGGATTTCCAAGAAAAATAAACAGGAGCTGTTGAATGGATTTCAGGAGCTGATGGTGAATATGAGTAAGCACAGCATGGCCAGTACAGTTCTTTTTAAGTTTGAAAGAATGAACGGATTCTTGTTGATCCAGTATTCGGATAATGGAATTGGTGTTAAAAATGGGTTTGAAGGAATGGATGCTAGGGCCTATTATGGAAAAGGTCTTAAAAATACGGTTTCCCGTATGGAAAGCTTGAACGGGCAGATTAATTTTGAAAGTAGGGAAGGAGAAGGATTCAAATGTAGGATCGAGATTCCAGTGAAGGACTAATGCTTTCCATTAAGAATTGAATTATGTTTAAAAAAGTACTCATTGCTGAAGATCATGAGATTGCGAATATCTCGGTTCAGAAAACGTTGCATGAATTTGGAATTCCAGATGCTAAATATGTTTTCTATTGTGACCATGCGCTGACCTGGATCAAAAAGGCGGTTGCACAGGGGGAGCCATATGATCTTCTGTTAACGGATATTGAATTTGAGGATGATGATAATCAGCAGGAGTTGCTGAATGGTTTGGACCTGATCCGTGCGGTAAAGACTGTTCAGCCGGATATCAAGGTAATCATTCTTTCGGCTTTGGATCGGACAGCTGAAATTGATGGCCTATTCAAACAAGGTTTGGTAGATGCATATGTTCGAAAAGCACGGAAGGATGCGCAGCACTTGAAGGAAGCTTTGCAGGCTATAGCCATGAACAAAACCTATAAATCGCCAGATTTAAAGAAGGTAACGCAGGAGAAGAATTCGCATGAATTTTCGAGTTTGGATATGCATATCGTGCGGTTTTTGTATGAAGGTATTCCTCAGAAGGAAATGCCTAAGTACCTACAGGAAAGAAATATAAAGCCATCCAGTTTAAGTTCCATCGAGAAACGGTTGAATTTGATGAAGGATGTGCTGGATTTTAATAAAAATGAACAGTTGGTTGGTTATTGTAAGGAGATAGGATTGATTTAATTTTCAATCCTATGCTCTTTATTCTCTTTTTTTAATACCTCTTATGAACTGGTCTTCTTATGAACTGGTCTTCAAAGAAGCCATATCAATCACAAATCGATATTTAATATCCCCTTTCAGCAATCTTTCGTATGCCTCATTGATATCTTGGATATTAATCACCTCCACATCGGCAGTAATACCATTTTCTCCGCAGAAGTCCAACATTTCCTGGGTTTCTTGAATACTTCCGATCGTTGATCCAGCAAAGTTCTTTCTGGCTGGAATCAGACTAAAAGCCGCAATAGGTAGTGGATGTTCCGGTGCGCCGACCAGGGCCAATGTCCCATCGACCTTTAACAGTTTCAGGTAGGCATTCACATCATGCTCCGCAGAAACACAATCCAACACAAAATGTAAGGTATTGGCATTGGCCGACATCTGTTCCGGATCGGTAGAAAGAATGACCTCATCTGCCCCTAAACGTTTTGCATCCTCGATTTTTGATGTTGAAGTTGTAATAACCACGACATGGGCACCCATGGCTTTCGCCAATTTAACCCCCATATGGCCAAGACCCCCGATTCCAACAATACCGACTTTCATCTCTGGACCGATATTCCAATGCTTCAACGGCGACCAGGTCGTCACTCCGGCACATAATAATGGGGCGGTCGCAGCAAGATCCAGATTATCGGGCACGCGTAAAACAAAGTCTTCATCTACCACCAGCTTCTCCGAATATCCCCCGAAGGTCTGTTTGTTCAAATGCTTATCCGGGGAGTTGTAGGTTTGAATATTCCCTTTTTCACAATACTGCTCACTTCCTTTTTGGCATTGTTCACATTCGCGACAGGAATCGACCATACAGCCTACGGCCGCTAGGTCACCCACCTTAAATTTACGGACTGCATCACCAACCCTCGTGATCCGACCTACGATTTCATGTCCCGGTACATTCGGATATACCGTTCCATGCCATTCATTGCGTGCTGTATGCAGATCGGAATGGCATACCCCACAAAAGAGGATGTCGATCTCCACGTCTTTGCTAGTAGGTTCCCGGCGGTCGATTTGCATTTCTTTCAATGCCGCTTCTGGAGCATCGGTTCCAAAAGCCTTAACGGATTGTGTATTCATGGTTGTGTTTTTCTAGATATATGCTACAATATACATAATTGCTGATTTCTTTGGTAGCTTTGTTATAGCAATATTTTGATTATTACCGTTTAAATTTAAAAGGAGATACAGATGGCAAGTACAGGAATGAACAGAAAAAACTTTATTAAGAAATCGGTGTTGGGAATATCAGGTTTCAGTATGTTAAGCAGTTTCGGAGAATCGAAAGATTTCAGGGATGAAAATCATGATGGAACAGCGTTCCAGGAAAACCAAAATATAGCAGCTATGGATACTTTACTATTTAAGAATGTTCGTCTGGAAACAGGTTTTGTATACCAGGGAGAGGAGGTCATTGGAACCGACACCGATTTATTTCAGGTGGAGGTAGTTAATGGGAAGATCAATAAAATAACGGCCCAGCATGGGGGTCTGGGCCTGGGCTTGTTTCTGGAGCAGGGCAGGTCATCGATGCGAAAGGAAAATTGATGCTTCCTGCATTTAAGGATATGCATATTCATTTGGATAAGACCTTTTATGGTGAAAAGTGGCAAGCTGTACGTAGAGGTTCTGGAGGGGTGAAAGGGATGATCGCACTGGAGCAGAAGATCATGCCGGAGATTTTGAAGAATGCAACTGCCAAAGCGGAAAAGCTGATCGAACTGTTGCAATCTAAGGGGTCAACCTTTGCAAGAAGCCATGTGAATGTGGAGCCGACCTCATAATTGGAGGCCTTAAAGAAATTGCAGGTGGCTTTGGATAATAAAAAGGATTCGTTTTCTGCGGAATTGGTTGCTTTTCCTCAGCATGGGCTGTTCTATACGGACTCTGTTCCTTATATGAAGGATGCCGCACAGGCTGGAATTGATTTTATTGGAGGGGTGGATCCGTTTAGTTTGGATGGAAGTATTGAGAAGCCGATCGATTTTACGGTGCAGCTGGCTTTGGATCATGGGAAAGGGATTGATATACATTTGCATGAGGGCGGTGAATCGGGTGTGAAGACGGTGGAGTATTTGCTGGATAAGGTGTTGGAGAATCCTGGGTTAAAAGGAAAGACCTATCTGAGCCATTGTTTTGTGTTGGGAAGGGTGGAGAGACAGAAGCAGGAGGAATTGGCGGTTAGGTTGGCGGAGGCTGAGGTGGGGATTATATCGACCATTCCGTTTGGGGGATTGCAGATGCCTATCCCAACGTTGTTGAAGCATGGGGTTAAGGTGATGACGGGGAATGATAGTATAGTGGATCATTGGAATACGTTTGGAACAGGGTCGGTATTGGAGAAGGCTAATTTAGCGGCGCAGTTGTATGGGTATGTGTCTGAGTTTGATCTTTCTAGGGCGCTTAAATTGGCAAATGTGGAGGTGTTGCCGTTGGATGATAAGGGGAATATGAAATGGCCAAAGGTTGGAGATGTGGCGGATTTTGTGTTGATGGATGCGAGTTGTTCTGCGGAGGTGGTTTCGAGGGTATCGGATGTGAATATGGTGGTGAAGAATGGGAAGGTGGTTAAGGATTTGAAGATTTTTGAGGTGTAGATTTGACGTGTAGAACTGTATCGTCATTGCGAGGAACGAAGCAATCTCCTCGCCATTGCGAGGCCCTACGTCATTGCCAGGCCATCGTCATTGCGAGGAACGAAGCAATCTTTCGACTAGTGTAAAGATTGCTTCGTCGTGCCTCCTCGCAATGACGCGGAGATTGCTTCGTCGTGCCTCCTCGCAATGACGGAGGGCTTCAAATGACGTTAAAGATTCAAATCGCCTTCTTTGCCTAAATCATTCTTCTCTCCAGTTATAGCATTTTTAAGCATTTCAAATAAAGTTACAATTTTACTTGATCCCGTATCCCAATAATGAGCATCTTCCGGGCTCACCTTCAAAACCCTAATATTCGGATCTTCTTTTCCTTTTTGGAACCATCCCTCCATCATTTTGTTCCAATATTTATCAATACGTTCCTGATCCCTGCTCATAGATGCTTTCCCATTAATACTCAAAAACGTATAGTTCTTCGGATCGGCATAGAACAAAGAAACCCGATTATCCTTTTCCAGATTCTGGAAAGTCTCACTCTCTGCGGAACATAAATAAAAGATATTTCCAGATTCATCCACTTCCTGACGGCTCATCGGAACCCCATGTGGATAATTTGAACCCGATGGAAAGGAACAAACCGTACCTACATCAATATCATCCACAATTGTCTTTAATTTCTTGATCGCCTCTTCGTTGTTTTTATTACTAATAGCCATGATTTTCAAATTTTGATTACCTATTCAACACCAACATCAACATAAAAGTTTTAGGAAATAAAATTTAAAATACTAAAAATATTAGTAAATTTACCCTGATCATAGGAGGGAATATGTTTGATTTTGGTGATAAGCTACAGATATTGGCCGATGCTGCGAAATACGATGTAAGTTGCAGCTCGAGCGGAGGGAAAAGGAAAAACATAGGAGGTATAGGAGATTCTTCAAGCAGCGGTATTTGCCATACCTATACCGAAGATGGCCGCTGCGTATCCTTATTAAAGATTCTGATGACCAATTACTGCATCTTCGATTGCGCATTTTGTGTGAGTCGGAAGAGTAATGATATCCAACGGGCAGCATTCTCGGTGAAAGAAGTGGTGGAACTGACGATGAATTTTTATCGCCGGAATTATATCGAGGGATTATTCCTGAGTTCTGGAATCTTCAAATCGGCAGATTATACGATGGAACGCCTGATGATGGTGGTCAAAAAGCTCCGAACGGAGGAGAAGTTCCATGGCTATATCCATTTGAAGGCTATTCCAGGCGCCAGTGAAGCTTTGTTGAAGGAGGCGGGATTGTATGTAGATCGGATGAGTGTTAACCTGGAGATCCCTACGGAAGAAGGGCTGAAATTGGTAGCTCCCGAAAAGGATCATCAATCCGTTCGTGAACCTTTGCAGACCATCAAGACCGAAATCATGTCTTTAAAAGAAGAGAAGAAAACCATTAAGAAAGTGCCGCTTTTTGTACCTGCAGGACAAAGTACACAAATGGTGATCGGAGCAACAGGAGAGAGCGATCTGGATATTATGGGCACCGCCAATGAATTCTATAAGAGCTATAATCTGAAAAGGGTGTATTATTCGGGTTATATCCCCATCAATCCGAAGGATTCCTTGTTGCCACAAGTAGGCACAGCACCGCCATTGCAACGTGAAAACAGGCTTTACCAAACCGATTGGTTATTGCGATTCTACGGATTTTCGCTCCATGAGATCTTGAATACAAAGCATCAGAATCTGGAATTGGATATGGATCCGAAATTAGCCTGGGCCATTCGCAATCCGCAGTTCTTTCCGATAGATATCAATACAGCATCCTATCAATGGATCATTCGGATTCCGGGGGTTGGCAGGCAATCAGCGAATAAGATTGTACAGGCGAGGAAATTTGGGAAATTGCGGGAGGATCAGGTGAAGAAAATGGGGATTGCTTTTAATCGGGCGAAATATTTTATGAGCTGCGCGGATTCGGTGTTTGGCTTGGGATTTCAATATCCAGAGCAAGTAAGAAAAGCCTTGGTCAAGCAACCCTTAATCGGAGAGGCTTCAAATTCATCCCGATTGATTTCTGAGGTTGATTCTTATCAGCTGACCTTATTTTAAATTGAGAATTATTCATGTAAATTAAGAATCAACCATGTACTATATATTCGATGGCACCTATGCCGGTTATATCTGTTGTGTTTTCGAGGCTTTTTCGCGGAAGGAAATCGATGCTCGACCGACTCGGTTGGATCTGATCCAAACCACCCTGTTTTTCGAAAGTCGGCCGATTGAAACCCATCCGGAGAGATTCCAGCGGGTAGTCCAGGCCATGGAAAAGAAAATAGGCCATGCCGGCATGAAACTTTTCTACCAGAATTTTCTGGCGGATGAGGAAAAAGCTTGGCTGAATGGATTCCAATTATTGATCAAGCTTTTCCAATCCGAAACTTTGGATCTGAAGAACTATGGAGATCCGCAGATCCTGCAGTTCCATCAGACCATCAAGAAAGTCAATCGCGAGCGGCATCGGATGAAGGCTTTTGTTCGCTTTATGAAGGATGCCAATGAGTTATATACAGCTATTATAGAACCTGATTTCAATGTGCTTCCTTTGATCATTGATTTTTTTAGGAACCGTTATGCCGATCAGCAGTGGCTGATCTATGATATCCGTAGGCAATACGGCTACCATTATAACCTGAAAGAAGTGCAGGAGGTATTCAGCACGGCCGAAATGCTGACGGATGAAAGCCAGAGTCTGCAGGTGAGTCTGGACTTGAAGGAGGAGGAATACCAGATTCTTTGGAAGAAATATTTTAAGAGTACCAATATCGAGCAGCGCAAAAACCTGAAGCTGCATATCCGACATGTTCCGCAGCGCTATTGGAAATATTTGACAGAAAAGACCTAAACAATTTTTGTCCTTTCATGTTCAATAGGTAACCATAATTTTTAGACTTTATACCATTTATCATGAAAAGCAAAAAAAATCCAAAGACTGAACAATTGGACAAGCATGTTGTGGACAACATGGACCGTATGATGACCAGTAACGATGGAGTGCCCATCCATGACAACAACAATACCCTGAAGGCCGGCAATCGCGGACCTTCCCTGCAACAGGATCATCTCTTTTTTGACAAACTCATGCATTTCGATCGCGAACGGATTCCGGAGCGTGTGGTTCATGCTAGAGGATCTGGCGCACATGGTGTATTTGAAGCCAAGGAGGACCTTTCGGATATTACGGTGGCTGATTTCTTGAAGAAAGGAACAGTAACTCCGGTGTTTGTCCGTTTTTCTACCGTTGCTGGATTTAAAGGATCTACGGACCTTGCGCGAGATGTGCGTGGATTTTCCGTGAAATTCTATACCCAAGAGGGAAATTATGATTTGGTAGGAAATAACATCCCGGTTTTCTTTATCCAAGATGCAATGAACTTTCCGGATGTAGTACATGCGGTTAAGCCAGAACCCGATAAGGAAATCCCACAGGCGGCATCAGCCCATGATACATTCTGGGATTTTATCTCCTTGATGCCGGAATCTGCACATATGTCTTTATGGGTGATGTCGGACCGGGCGATCCCACGGAGCTTGCGGATGATCGAAGGATTCTCGGTGCATACGTTCAAGTTTGTGAATGCAGAAGGGAAAACGACTTTTGTGAAATTCCATTGGAAACCAAGATTGGGTGTACATGGGGTAGCTTGGAATGAGGCACAGAAGATTTCCGGATTTGATGCGGATTTCCATCGTCGTGATCTTTGGGATGCGATTGATCAAGGCAATTTCCCACAATGGGATTTGGGCGTGCAGTTGATCCCGGAGGAAGATGAAATGAAGTTTTCTTTTGATATTTTGGATCCAACGAAGATCATTCCGGAGGAATTGGTGCCGGTGAAGATCATCGGAACGATGACCTTGAATAGGAATCCGGAGAACTTCTTTGCGGAGACGGAGCAAGCGGCTTTCGATCCGGGAAGATTGGTGCCAGGAATTGATTTTTCGGATGATCCGTTGTTGCAGGGAAGGATTTTCTCGTATATGGATACCCAGAATTACAGATTGGGTGGTCCGAATTTCCATGAGCTGCCGATCAATAGGCCGGTGAATGGGAAATATAATAATCAGAAGGATGGATTTGGAAGGATGGATGTGTTGAAGGGGAATACCAGTTATTTTCCGAATAGCCAGGGGAATGGCTGTCCATATCATGCAATGTTGAATGGGGAGATGGGAGGTTCTGAGGGAAATGCTGGTTCTGCTGATGGAAAATCTGGTTCTTCTGATGGAAAGGGGGGGATGCATGCTGCTCAGGCGGGCATGAAGGGTACCCAGGGCTATCAAACCGGAAGGCAGGAAGTGCAGGGTTTGAAGGTTCGCGAACGTTCAAACTCTTTTGCGGATCATTTTACGCAGGCCAGGTTGTTCTTTAATTCCTTGAGTGAAGAGGAGCAGACGCATATGATCAATGCATTTAGTTTTGAGCTATCAAAAGTGAACTCGGAGGATATCAGGAAAAGGGAGTTGGCGATCTTGTATCAGGTAGAGCCTAAATTGGCGAATGCTATTGGGAAGAACTTAGGATTGACGCCTTCGAAGACTTTGGATGAGCTGACCTTGAAATTTGCGCGGAACAATCATCCGGATTATCCGATCAAACCGAATAAGCCAGAAGTAGAGAAATCTGCGTATTTGAGTATGAAGGTGAAGGATGGTGAAGGTACTATTGAGACGCGTCAGGTTGCTTTTTTGCTGGATGATGGGGTGAGTTTTGAGAGTGTGGATAAGGTGAGGAAGGCTTTGGAGAAAGCAGGAGCGAAAGCGGTGTTGATTTCTTCGAAAGTGGGTCAGTTGAAGTATAAGGGCGGAGAGACAGAGAAGATCCAGCATACGTATTTGACGGATGCATCTGTTTGTTTTGATGCTTTTTATACGCCAGGCGGTGATTCAATTGCGAAATTGGCTGAGAATCCGGATTATCTTCAGTTTATTAATGAGGGATATAGGCATTGTAAGGTCTTGGCCTTTGCAAAGGATGCGGAAGGATTGGTGGAAAGGTCTTTTATTAGGAAGGATGAAGGGGTTGTCTTTGAATCGGAAAGCGATTGGCTAGCGAATTTTATTACTCAGATGAAGAAGCACAGGATCTGGGCTAGGGAGATGGCAAGAAAGGTTCCTTCTTAGGAAGAGGGGCGTCATTGCGAGGAGGTACGACGAAGCAATCTTTCGCTAAGTGTAAAGATTGCTTCGTTCCTCGCAATGACGTAGAGTTCATCGAAATGACGGGTATCTCCAATTCTTATTGTACTCACATTGTATGCAGACTGTAAGTGAGTTGTAAGTGCCTTTTAGCACTTACACCTCACTTACATATCACTTACAACTCAATTGCAGTAAGAACCAAAACTTGTACAAACCTTGTAAAAACCTTGTACCAACATTCTCCTCAAAATCATCAAAAACCCCATCCCAAAACTAAATTCCATCCCATCCCCAAATCCTTCAAATCCCCATACAATCCATCCCCTTCACCATGACGTAATTTTCATTAACTTTGCTTCATGTCTACATCATCATTGATTTCCCAAGATACCATCATCGCTTTAGCGACCTCACCAGGTGCTAATGGAGCTATTGCTGTCATCCGATTATCCGGTTCGGAAGCCATTTCCTTAGTCAATCAAGTTTTCAAAGGAAAAGATCTTTCCAAGCAAGCCTCCCATACCGTTCATTTTGGTACCATCCGCGATGGCGAACAAATCATTGATGAAGTATTGATCACATTATTTGTAGGTCCAAATTCCTATACCAAGGAAAATGTGGTAGAGATTTCAACCCACAACTCCAAATACATCATCGAACGAATTATCGGTCTTTTGATCAAAAAAGGTGCTCGTGCGGCTAAGGCTGGGGAGTTTACCTTACGTGCTTTCTTGAACGGTGGAATGGATCTTTCCCAAGCGGAAGCTGTGGCGGATCTGATTGCTTCCAACTCGGCGGCATCCCATCAGATTGCCATGCAACAGATGCGCGGTGGATTTTCCAACCAGTTGCAGAAGTTGCGGGAGGATCTGGTGCATTTTGCTTCCTTGATCGAATTGGAATTGGATTTTGCGGAGGAGGATGTGGAGTTTGCCAATCGGGAGCAGTTGCGGTCTTTGATCCAGGAGATCCATCAGGTGATTTCCAAGTTGATCCGCTCTTTTGAGCAGGGAAATGTGTTGAAGAATGGAGTTCCCGTGGTGATTGCTGGTAAGCCGAATGTAGGGAAATCAACCTTGTTGAATGCTTTATTGAATGAGGAGAGGGCGATTGTTTCGGATATTGCCGGAACGACCAGAGATACCATTGAGGATGAGATCAATATTCATGGGGTTACTTTTCGGTTTATTGATACGGCGGGGATCCGGGATACGGAGGATGTGATCGAGGCTAAAGGTGTGGAGCGGACTCGGGAGAAGATGAAACAGGCGAGGTTGATTATCTATCTTTTTGATCCTACCCAGGATTATATCGCTGCGGTGCAATCGCAGATTGAGGAAGTGAGGTCTTTGAATATTCCATTTGTGACGATTATTAATAAATCGGATCTGTTGTCGGAAGGGGAAAGAATGGAGTATGCGGTTTTGAACCCGATTTATATTTCTGCGAAGCAGGGATTGGGGATTGAGGAACTGAAGGATGAATTATTGAACCAAGTTAATCTTTCGAATATTAATACGGAGGATGTCATGGTGACTAATATTCGTCATGTTGAGGCTTTGCAACATACGCAGGAAGCTTTGGAAAAGGTGTTGTATGGGATTGATAATCCGATTACATCGGATTTTTTGGCGATGGATATTCGGCAGGCTTTGCAGTATTTGGGCGAGATAACTGGGACGGTTACTACGGATGATTTGCTGGAGAATATTTTTAGTAAGTTTTGTATTGGGAAGTAGTTGCGTATTACTGGATAAAACTAGATATTAGTAAATAAATATAAAGCATTGAAAATGAAATATTTTCGATGATTTATTGTTTGTAATGCATTAGTTTTGAAACGATGCACTTTGAATGGTTTTGTACGTGGTTTGTATTTTTTGATTTCGCCACGTACATGACGTACAAATTTTAAAAACTAATATCTTATGAAATCTTACAGAGTTACGCTACGTGAGCAAAAGAACAAGTCCGGCAGAACCAGTCTTTACTTGGACATCTATCCACCGATTTACGATGAGAAGAAGAAAAAAGAAACCCGTCGTAAGTTTTTAGATTTATATCTGTTTGAAAAGCCGACAAACAAAATCGAACGTGAGCATAATAAGTTCACCATGGTTAAGGCTAAGAAAATAGAAAGTGAATGGCAAATGGATCTGCTCGGTCAAACGCTTGATATGCCATTTATCTCCAGTAAAGACTTAGACTTTCTAGCCTATTTTAAAAGCATCGTCAAGAAACGATACACTTCGAAAGGAAATTACGATAACTGGCTATCCACCTATAATTATTTGGAAGATTATACGAAGGGGCAATGCCTGATGTCCGAGGTGGATGAAGCTTTTTGTCAGGGATTTAAGGATTATTTGGATAGCTGTTATACGAAGAAATCATCAGCCTATAAATTGTCGGTCAATTCGAAATACAGCTATTTCAATAAGTTTCGTGCAGCTATTAAACAGGGAATGGAAGATAAGCATATTCATCATAATCCTATTTTAAGGATTAAGGCATTTCCACAGGGAGAAAGCTTCCGTGAATTTTTGACACTGGATGAAGTCAAAAAATTGAAAGCTGTTCGTTGTGATAATCCTGTTTTGGAAAAAGCTGCTTTCTGGTCGATACGTACAGGAATGCGTTGGGGGGATTGCCTAAAGTTAAAATGGATCGACATACAGTATTCGGAAGATCAAGGTTATTTTGTACGTTTTAATCAGAACAAGACAAAATCTTATGAAACTTTGCCTATTACGGAAGAAGCGGTTAAAGAACTCGGAAAGCCTGTTTTTGATTTGCAAGAGTACGTGTTCAAGGGATTGACTTATAGCTCGCATAATAATTTCTTGTTAGCCAAGTGGGCAATTAACGCAGGGATTAACAAACATATTACCTTCCATTGCTTTCGCCATACTAATGCTACGTTATTGATTAGTGCTGGCGAGGACATTTATACCGTATCGAAAATGCTTGGGCATAAAGAGTTAAGGACAACCGAAATTTACGCAAAAGTGTTAAATTCGAAAAAAGTAGAGGCAGCAAATCGTATAAAATTTTAAATGTTATGACCAATTTGATTTATATAAATAAAGATAATTTTCGTGAAAACCATCTGTTGTCAAAAATTAGTTTTTTATTCCATGAAATGACTTTCTATTTCGATGCCTCAAAAGAGTTGAGAATGATGGGGTTCAATATTGCATTAAAAATATTTAATGACCAAAATATCCAAATTTATAAGACTGTGCTGATAATCAAGAAATATTTTGCGTTGGTATTTCGCATATTGATATTATTGACGGCTGTTTTCGTGGGGTTTTGTTTTTTAGGAGAGAATATAAATTTTTTAGGACGAGTCGTTTTTCTAATATCCGTAATGATTGGATTTCTTTTGTTTGCGTTTCTTTTCTCGAAAGATGAACTCGATAGTATCGATAATTCGAAAGATACATTTTATGAGTTCACTGAAGAAACATTCATGTCTGCTAATATGAATACGTCAACGGAAAATAATGTAAAATCAACAGGCAAAATATTAGATCAAAAATGCTTACCTCTAACTGATGAAAAAAATAATATTCTTGGTCTTCCTCAGGATGTCGTCTATAAGCTTATCTTACCACTTAAAGATGGAAGTTTAGGTGACGGATTAAGAATGAAGAGCGACGAGTTTGAAAATTTTTATAGAAAATTTACCACGGATGACGGAGAGCCTTTTATTATAGCTAAATCCATCGAAGATTATAAAACTTATTTTTACTCTTTGTATTATCATTTGAAAGGAATCAGTTATCGTTATGATGTTATCTTCGATAAAAATCGATTTTTTAAGGAAATTTCACGAACAATCAAAAACTTTGAAGGAAAAAAAGCCAGTTTTCTTAAAGTTCATCCTAACCGTCTTTTGTTAAAAAAAAGAATAATAAAGCATTTTGAATCGATTGAAGTATAAACAATCAAACTTTTTTAAAAGCATTTAGAACGTATTTTAATACGCATTGTACTTTTAGTGCGCATTGATTTTAATTAATCATACTCGATAATAGTTTTGCTTCAAACAAAGAAGTATAAGCTATGGAAAATCCATTCATCACTTTAAGTCAGCGTTTAGAGAAAATCGAAGACTTAATAGTAAACTTAGATAACTCGTTTCGAAAGCTTGGTCTTTCTGAATTGAAAACTAAGCGCGAACCGGAATTTTTGGACGCAATAGAAGTCGCTGAACTTGCCAAAGTGAAGCTTACAACGATTTACGCCTATAATACACGCGGGACTATTCCTATTTATTCCTCTGAAACGCCTATAATTTATAAGCGGGATGAAGTTATTGAATGGCTAGGTAATGGAAAACGCTTAACACCACGCCTGGTTGAGCTAATGCAGTTACGAAAGATGGTTAAATAGCGATCGTAAAAGCATAATGATAGCAAAGGTAACTGAAAATAGAAGAAAGTCTTTGGTCGTCACTCCAAACCATGTGATGGATCTTTTATCGTTTGTCGATTCCACTTATCAATTGCACATCTTTCTGTTGATTTTGGAGAATTTAAAAGGTTTTGCTCAAAAAGAGTTCGATAATCACTTGTCGGGACAGAGAAGTTTGTTTGGTGAAGAGGTTATAGTTATGCAAATCGCACTTTCGGAAATTTCCAATGCATCGGAGTACAGAGATGTCAAAAAGGCATTTTTAAACATGTCTAAAATCCATTGTGAAATAAAGTATGATGAATCAAATGAACGTAAGGTCTGGAGTGGAAGTTTATTTAGTGTGAGTATTCCGGTTGTTCCTAATTATTCATCTTTTGTGAAAATCCGCATGGATATTGTTGTGGCGAAACTATTCACAAATTTCAGAATGAACTGTAACCCTCCCGAAAATTCGGACTGTCTGAAACGCGAAAATTCGTAACTTAGAACAGTACAATGAAAAAGACAAGAATCAGCGAGAGCCAGATTGTTTCTGCGATCAAGCAACATGAATCGGGTAAAAGCACTTCGGACATCTGCAGGGAGTTGGGTGTCCACCAAGCAACCTTTTACACTTGGAAGAAGAAGTATTCCGGGATGGACAGCCAAGAGCTGCGCCGTATGAAGGAACTGGAGGAAGAGAACCGCCGTCTCAAGCAGATGTATGCGGACCTCGCCCTGGACCACAAGA